>JAKBYW010000004.1:0-22827 GCA_021840275.1 Chloroflexota bacterium
TAACGTGCTCCGCTATGAAGTTGAGCCTGGTTATGACCCGTGGAGCCTGCGGCAGGACCAAATCGTTCGATCAAGGTTACCTGGATGCCGCGCAGCGCCAGGTCATGTGCAATGGCCGCACCGGTGGAACCTGCTCCAATCACAACCACGCGATGATTCTTCATAAAGGTGTCATTCAGGATGTATAAGCTTTGAGCCAATGCGCGAGAGCACCCAAATTTGCAAACGTATAAGTCGGTTGAAATGGAGAGTCGACAAGGTCCTCGGTGTGTGTCTCACCACTAAGCACCAGGCAGGTTGTTATACCGGAGCTCTGACCGAGGGCAATATCAGTGTAGAGGCGGTCACCGACCATTGCCATTTCATCGATGCAAAATCCATACTTTCGAGCCACCGCATCGACGATCATACGATTTGGCTTGCCCACAACAAGGTCCGGTTCACGACCGGTGGAGGCGCGCACAAAAGCGATCATCGCCCCAATATCTGGCATATATCCGGTTTCAGTCGGACAATTAAAGTCAGGGTGTGTTGCGATATAAGGCAATCCCGCACGAACAAAATTGCAAAGCTTCCAGAGCTTCTGGTAAGTCAATGTGGTATCAAAACCCAGCACGGTCAACTCCGGATCATTTTCTTGGAGTTGAAAACCGTGTTGGCGGAACTCTTCTTCGAGCGCGGGTGTTCCAACCACATAAACTGAAGCAGAGGGATGTTCCCTGGCAAGATAAAGCGCGGTTGCTTCTCCAGAAGTGAAGACCTTTTCCTCCGGTATAGGCAATCCCAAACGTGTGATCTTTTCCGCATATAAGCTGCGATGTTTTGAGGAGTTGTTGGTTAGGAATAAATAGTCCAGGCCGAGTTCGTCCAATGTATCAATGAAATGCAGGGAGCCCTCGATGATTTTATCCCCAAGATTGAAGGTCCCATCCATATCCAGCAAAAAGCATTTTACGCGCAGCAAAGGTTCGTTGTTCATGGGTTGATTTTGGCAGCCTGCTCAAAGACAGGCACGAGAGCGAAATAGGTTGCCCGATAGAGCTGATAATATTCATCGTATAAGGCACTGGTCTTAGGATGCGGTTCACGCGTTTCAATCACATGTGTGGTGAGTTCAATTGTTTCAGCCAAGGAATCAAACAAACCGGAGCCAGCTAATGCAAGGATCCCTGCACCGAGTGCAGTCGTTTCAACTGTTTCCGTAATCGAAACCGGCAAGCCGGTAACATCCGCCTTGATCTGTCTCCACAAAGGACTGCGCGCGCCGCCACCGACAGCACGAATTTCTTCAAGAGGCAATCCCATGCGCAGCATTTGATCGGTGATATCGCGTATGGCATAAGCGGATGCTTCCAGAATGGCGCGGCAAAAATGTTCGCGGCGATGGGCCAGGGTGAAGCCCATGAAGGTTCCTCTCGCCAGGGCGTTCCAGGTTGGGGCCATGGCGCCCATCAGACAGGGCAACATAATGAGACCATCGCTCCCAGCCGGGACCGTCTCCGCCTCTGCATTAAGCAGTGTGTAAGCACCCACCCCTTCTTGTGCGGCTCGCGTCATCTCCTGGACCGAGAACTGGTCGCGAAACCAACGATAATTGGCACCCGAAACGAAACCCGGATTCTCCAACAACCACAGATCCGGATCGGCATGGCAATGAGTTTCTACGAGTCGGCTGGCGTCGAACAAGGCAGTCTGACTCGAAGCACAGACGGGTTCTGCAGTTCCGGCGATATCGCACACCAGACCAGATCGGGTCACCCCTGCGCCGATACAAGCGGCATGCTCATCACCACTCCCGAGAACAACTTTTGTTGAGGACCTTAATCCAAGTCGTTCGGCCACTTCCTGCCGCAATGTGCCAAGCACCTGTGTTGCAGGATAGATAGGTGGCAACAAATGCATTGGGATCTCAAATACATCACACATTTGCCGGGACCAGTCGCGCGTGCGCACATCCATCATCAGGGTGGAGGACGCATTCGAATAATCCACTCCCAGTTCGCCGGTTAATACAAAAGCCACATAACTGCCAGGCAGGAGGAGGTGTGCTGTTTCACCAAAGAGACGCGGCTCATAATCGGCCAGCCAGCGAATTTTTGGCGCAACGTGCGAAGGATCAAGGTTTAGGCCGGTAATCTTAAAGACTGCATCCTGTGAGATCCGCCTGCCTGCGACCTCACATTGCGCGACCGCGCGCCGGTCCATCCAAATGATGCCAGAATATAAGGGTTTCCCGCCTTGATCCACCGCCACAACACCATCGACCTGCGCATCCAGTCCCAAGGCCAATATTTGTTGTGGGGATATATTTGTTTGGGCCAGCAAGGCGCGCACAGCCTGAACCAAGGCATCCACCCACAGGGTTGCAGACTGTTCAGCCCAGGTGGGTTGCGGGTACTGGATTGGATAATTTGCAGAGGCTTCGCCACAGACCCCGCCCTCGGCGGAGATCAAAACCACCTTCAGGCTTTGCGAGCCGATATCACATCCAATGACATAATCCATGCAAAGAGGATCCTGTTATTCGACAATAAAGCAATCACTGCCTGGCGATCGCTACTGATCGTTCCTTTTTTGAATTAATCGAATCGATCGGCCGGGATCTGTTAATCATCCAGTTTATTAAGATGTTCGGCGCGTTCCACCTCTTCAACATCGTTGTACCATTGGACACGGGTCCCAAGAGCGGCACGTGCCTTCCAGGCTAGTGACTTGGGTGCGCTTTCGATCATTTGCTCGAGAAGGGTGATCCGTTCCTTTATATTCTCATTATCTTTTGCTGTGAAAAGATCTTTATAGCGATCCAGGCCATTGCGTATCTTACCCAGGTTCATGCTGGAAGTATGGTAAAAACCCCAATTCTTGCTCATGATACCGGCAATGTATTTGCCGTTGATGGTCTCATGCTCCGTGTCTCCCACTGGATGGGAGGCAAATAACATGAGCATGTCGCGGACGTCCTTCTCGTTGAGGGTCACGATCTGTAATTTTTCTAGGGAAAGGTCCGCCAAGGTTATGGTGGGTGAATCCAGGTTTAATCGGTTACGAAAGTTGACGATATGACACATGTTCAGCTCGTCTTCAAAAACATCCACATGCAGTCCTGTTTCGGGGTTTTCGTAAATGTGTCGTCCGATGAACAAACCGGGGGTCAGAGAAGCCTGTTGCCTTTCGGATTGGAAGTGGTCCATTGTCAGGAATTTCTCGATCTTTTCGCCTTCCTTGGAGTAGGCGGCGAAATCAATGTCAGTGATATCGCGGCCCATCGAAACATGAACATGTACATAGTCCGGGCAATGGATGCGGAAGGCGGTCGCCCCCAATACACGCAGGGTCAATCCATTTTGTTGGGCCTTTTCAACAATTTGGATCGCTTCACTGACGAAATCAAATTTTTGTGACATGGGCTTCGCTTTCTCTAATCCTGAGCCGGATTCGATATCTTATTCTACATCAAACCCGGATACCGGAGTTAATTCTGGGTAAATGTGTAGTTATCCAATCCTTTACGCGATAATTCCAACACCACCCCACGCAGAATCCCCTCGCCATATTCACTGCCGGGGTTGAAGCACATGGTTTCACCGAGCTTTTGGGCGGAGCGGCTCTCGTGAATATGACCATGAAGACCGACCAGCGGCTTATATTTCTCGATTGCCGTACGCACGGCTTTGCTGCCAACCGGCACCATCTTGAAACCACCCGCGACGGACATTTTGGGTGTAAGGGTGTCATCCAATTCGGGAGCAATATCCAGATTTGTATTGTAAGGGGGTACATGCAGATTGAATATGGCTTGAGCAGGATTTTTCAATTGAGAGGCCACTTTTTCGATCAATTGCTCAAGTTCCTCTTCTGTTTTATCGCGCGGGCAATTCCAAGGAGTCCGGTTGGCCGCGCCAACATTGATCATTTCGTGGTTATCATCGAGCTGGATTAAACGCCCGTCAACGTTTTGAATGATCTCGGAAGAACGGAACACGCTGTCAACTTCATACGGGTCATCATTACCCGGTTGCACATAGCAGCGCACACCCATCCCGCGCAAACGATGCTCAGCAAGATCCAGCCAGCGGCTCAATCGTTCTTTTGCCAATTCAGCAAAGCGTTTCTCCACGAGACCTCGGTCCTCCTTATAAGCCTGCACTTCATCAGGCGATAGCCTTACAGGATACAAACCGCTGTTCTCAAAGTTCGCTTCGAGCTTATCCAGATTTTCGCCTTCGGCTACATCATACAACTTGCCCAGATAATTGGCACTAAAACGCCCCCCTCCCTGGTTTACGATTGGGACGATCATCTTGCCGATCATATCGCCTCCCAGGATCAGAACCTGGGCATCATAAAATTTTCCGGCATTGATGAACTTCTTAAACACGACCGTCGAACCATGCAGGTCGGTCGTGAAAAAGACTCGGGTAGGTTTATTTCCGAATAACGGCATGACAGCCTCCGAAGGATGTGATCGCAGGATGATGGAAAATGGTCAATATGGAACTCTGGAGGTGGTCCCGGCCTAAAAACCAGGACCACCTCGGTGAGTCATCTGTCTTAAAAATGACTCGGATGCAAAACGGGCTCTACTAATCTGGCGGAATTTCTTTGAAGCGTCTTTCAAACGCGGTACCACGCCGCTTGTTCATGAAGACCGCGGCATAATACAGAAGGATCGGCAGCAACATATAGAAGCCGAAGGAGAAGGCCAGGCCTGGCCACTGGTAGTTGATGGCTTCGCCCTGGAATGCGGGTATGATGGTGAAGTACACGGTTACCAGGCTGATGATCAGACCAAAAGCACCGGCGATCACGATCCATGGAATATTGAAGAGACTCTGGCGAGTGATCTCTGGAGCCTTCTCCCAGATATCCTTGCGGCGATAGGGGAATGCCATGGCTGCAATGCTAAGGAAGATCCAGCCAAAGAACCAGATCGTAATTGTGTAGACCTGGTATGCCGAAAGCGCCGGGGTAATGACGTTCATCGTGAACTGGCCCCAGGAGATGATAAAGCCCAACAGAACGGCAAATACGGGTGTACCGCGGCGGTTCACTTCATTGATCTTTTCGGGCAGCATACCATCAAATGCATAAGCGAAAAGGTTGCGGACAGGGGCAAAAGCCAGGCCCATCGCGCCGACCCAGTTGATCAAACCCCAGGCCAATGGTCCGCCCAGCAGGAGCAGGAATGGATTCTGTGTAGCATAGACCAACAGGAATGGAGTCTGGGGGAAGGATTTGAAGATTGGCACATCCGCGCCCTTGGCATTGAGCATTGAAATTGCTTCCAGCAAATCCTTGCCAAATCCATGGTACGTCACGTAGGCAAAGATCTGATAATAGATGATGAACAGGATGATCGAACCATACTGGGCCAGAGGCTGAGCCTTGTCCACGCGCTTGATCTCGCCTGCAATATTGGCTGAGTAGGTGGAACCAAGGCAGGTCAGGTTCATGAAGGTCATACCTGCCATCACCGTTGCAGCGATGGAGATGAAACCAGGCGTCCAGCCAAGTTGCTTGGCCTGTGCGAACACATTCTGGTAGTCGATGTTCTGGACCAACATCATTCCTTTATGGACGACTTCCGGGTTGACGGACATCAGGACACCCGCGTAGACCGCCAGCATGATCCAGGTCAGAATCATGGCGCCCCAAACAAAGCGCATGAAGACTTTGGTTCCCAGGTAGATGACATAGAACGAAAGCATCAATGAAATGGTGCCGACGACCCATACCAGCCAGGAACCCTGTGTCTTGGCCAACTCCAAACCAAGATCGGTCATGCCTTGATTCTTGTAGATCAAGCCCATCTGAGTGATCGCGTGGCCGAAGCCCCAGTTGACCACATAGTTGGTATTGTTGCCCTGCCAGTTGAGACCGACTATGGTCAAAGTCCATGATGCGATGAATCCCAGGAATGGATGCAACACGCGGCTGACATAGATGTATTCACCACCCGAGCGAGGCATGGCCGATGAGAAGTAGGTGTAAATGGCGGCGAACGGGATCAAGGTCAACATGAACAGGATTGAGATTTGCATTTGGGCGCCGGCGTACAAGGTGACAGCCCAGAGCAAGTAGAAACTGGCTTGTGTTATGTTTGGGGCTACGAAGGAATACGCCAGTGCGGTCCAAGGGCTTACAACGCGTGTCAGGCCAGATGCCTTGCGGGAGAAAACTTCCCCCGCTTGTTGGGCGGCGGCCTGTACAGCATCTTGTTTCGATTGTTTTGCTTCCATATAACTTGTTCCTCCTTCCATGCTAATTGGTCATTCTTTGTTTACTGTTTTGTGATGCAAAGGTTGAATCTATGTCAATATGGTCCTCCTTCCTTGGACCGACCCAGTGGGATCAAAAAGCGGGTCCCTTTCGGTGAATGATGAAATTGAACTTGTCGGTGAGGTGATATTCGGCTGAGTAAAGCACTGGACGTTGGGTTTGATCAAGATCGACTTGATCGATCAATAGTAAGAGATCATTTCGCTGAATCTCAAGTTTTTCGGCAATTTCGCGATTGGCTTGAACCGGAGTGAAAGATGCGATTCCACTTTCAATCCGAATACTGGCATATTCTTCAAGACATTCATAAAGCGAGCGTTGATTAAGTTCCTTACTGGTCGGCATCCAACCGCCAAGGTATTCTTGGGGCATGATGTCGCGTGTCCAAACTACGGGAGTCTGATTCGCGGTTCGCACCCGTTCGATAACCACAATGATGGAGTTATCGGGGATGGGGATGCGCAGTTTTTCGGAAACAGCCTTCGAAGGCTGTTCCAAACGAATGTTGAAATCACGCGTTCCCGGTGTGTATCCTGCCTGCGAAATCATTTCGGTGATGCCGAAGTTTCGGCTCATATCCTTGACAATGGCGTGCTCCATTACAAAGGTACCCAGGCCGCGGTGCTTTCGGATCAAGCGTTGTTCTTCGAGAACCCGCAGTGCTTCCCGCAGGGTCGTTCGCGAGATGCCCATCATTTGCAGAAGTTCCATCTCTGGCGGCAGCTGACTGCCGGCTGGAAACTTTCCTTGCTTAATCGCCTCTTGGATCGCCTGAACGGTCTGATCAGTCAACGTCGCATGCCTGATGCGATTAATGGGAAGGGAGGCTTCGATGGTTATATCTGACCTTGCCATCACTTATGCCTGCCTCGTTTCAAATATTGGACACAAAGCATTGTACAGTTTCACATAGATTCCAAAAGTCTCATCGTATCTTGAGCGGTTGGACAAGGTTGGTTCGAATCGCTCCTTGATCCGAATCATTTTTCCGGCGGCTTCTTCAACACTGGAGTAGAGTCCCACCGCTTTACCGGCCAAAATCGCTGCGCCCAATGTGGCTGCTTCCTCATTCGTTGTGGTTAGAACAGGACGACCGACAATATCAGCTTCCATCTGTTTCCAAATGCGGCTGCGAGCTCCGCCCCCCAAGGCGCGTATTTCATCAACCTGAACACCAAGACCCTCGATCACTTCTATATTTCGACGCACAATAAATCCCACAGATTCCATAATGGCTCGTGTAAAGTGGTTACGTCCATGCCTCAAGGTAAAGCCATAGAAAACACCACTTGCTTTTGGGTTCGCCTCCGGGGCCATGGCTCCCTGCAAGTGAGGTAACATGACCAAGCCTTCGCATCCGGCAGCAACATTTGCAGCTTCCATACCTAGCAGGTCATAGGCATCCACTCCGCTGGATCTTCCCACTTGCATTTCCATGGTCGCGAATTCATCACGAAACCAGCGCAGCACAATACCCCCGCTCGTGAAGGTATGCAACATATACAATCCCGGCAGGCCATGATAGTGACAGGGCATTTGATCAGCGGGATCGATAATTGGTTGATTTACTGTCGCACAAATCGCAAGGGCCGCACCTGTATTTTCACTAAAAACACCCGGTTTGATGTTTCCGACCCCGATTGCTCCACATGCTTGATCCAATGCGCCTGTGCACGCGACGATATTTGGGCCGAGACCAAGTTCGACTGCAATTTCCGGTCTGAGCTTTCCTACCGGCTCACCCGATTCTCGAACCTGTGGAAGTTGTTTTTCCGAAATACCCAGCTTCTCCAACATCTCACTCCACCACCTGCGTGTTCGAAAATTCCAATAACATGTGGAAGTGACGAGAGAGCCTTCGGTTACATATTCCCCTGTCAGGCGGTAAAGGAAGTAATCCTCGATCAAAAGAAATTTGGCTGTCTTTTCAAAAGTTCCGGGTTCGTGATTCTTAAGCCAGAGAATTTTTGAGGCTGGCCAGGTGGGAACAAGTTTGACCTGTCCAGTGATCTCATAGGCGTGCCGATGGCCAAATGTATCCCCAAGAATTTCCGATTCTTTTTGAGCCCGGTTATCCAACCAGACAATTGCACGGCGCAACGGTTTGCCATCCCGGTCAACCAGGATCAGCGTTTCGCCCTGCGCTGAGACTCCCATTGCCTTGATCTCCGTTGGATTGACCCCCGATTCTCTAAGTACCCTGGCCACAGCCAGCTTAAATGCCTGCCAATAAGTTTCCACTTCCATCTCAACTGAATCCGCATCCGGTGTTATCAGTTGATATTCCTCTGAAGCTTTGGCTAACATATCGCCGTTTATATTATACAAAGTACACTTGAGGGCAGTTGTGCCCAAATCAAAAGCCAGGATGCACGGCATGGTCTACTCTCCAGGTGCTCCTGCCCAGACCAGAACAGCTGTCTCTTCACCTATATTGATCAATGTATGTGGGAGTCCCTCCGGAATGAAAATCGCATCTCCCCCAAACAACTCATAATATTGTTTCTCATCAAAAAGAAGTATATGTCCATTGCAGCAATAGAAAACCTCCTGCGAATCCTTATGACCGGTATCAATACTCCCTCTTTGACCAGGTTGCAAAGTGGAGGTTCCTAACCACATTTTCGGGGTCTTTACGAATTCTCGGCAGAGTTCCGGCCCTTCCATAAAAGTGCGGGCTTCCGTAGATCGGATGATCCTTGTAGTTGTGTCCATTGGTTCCTTCCATTTCCAAGCCGATGCCTTTTGGGGTTCAACAGCCAGATCGGTGGCAGCAGGGGCGAGAAGGGTGTATGTTGACAGGAAGAGCGAAAATATTTATAATAACTAAAAGTAGTCCTGTACTATGTTGTGTTGTAATACAAGTAAACTATAGCAAATTCGCTGTGATAAGTCAAGAGGCTAACCAAGTAGGTTGTGAATGCCCCTTCAATATCTTTCGATTAGGCCGGAATCAACCTTTTGCAGGGGTTTTTCATTACCATCCTCAGGAGACTAATTGGAAATGAAACCTGTATTTATTCTGATGCTCACTTACAACGACACTACCGTAAAAAATGCCCTCAAGATTTTTCGCGAATGCAGGGATACCCCTGTCTCGCATTGGGGGTTTAAAGATGTCGGCCTGCCGCCAGAAGACATGAAGGCATTGGTTCGCGAAATGAAAAACTCCGGGAAGACAACTTTTCTTGAAGTTGTCAGTCTTTCCGAAGAGCAGGGGTTGCGCGGTGCCCAAATTGCCGTGGAAGCCGGATTTGATATCCTGATGGGGACGGTTTTCTTCGATTCGATCTTGAACTATTTAAAGGGAAAGCCCATCCAATACTACCCATTCCCGGGGCATATCTATGGCCATCCAAGCATAATGGATGGGACCATTGAAGACATAGTGACTCATGCGAAATTCCTGGAAAGCAAGGGTGTACAAGGGATGGACTTGCTGAGCTATCGCTACACAGGGGATGCCCCTCTTTTGCTGTGTGAGGTGGTCAAAGCGACACAAGTCCCTATCGTTTCTGCTGGTTCAATCGAATCTTACAGGCGCTTGGCTGAAGTCTGGAAGGCAGGAGCTTGGGGATTTACGATCGGTAGCGCCTTATTCGATAAAAAATTTGCGCCCAAAGGATCCTTTTTGGATAACACCCTAGCAGTCTGTAACTGGCTTGAAAAAACCGATCCATCTCAATTAGATCAATACCTGGGTTAGGTATTTCATTTTAAAGTTGACCTGACAGAGGGTTCGTTACTGAAATCAAAAATCTGTGTTAAGAAGGCCATCTAGAGAAAGGACTGCTTAGCCACACACAATTTGTTTGGGTTTGCAAAGTGGGTTATTCCGCTGATCGAATGCGCGGCGCAATGTACACTTTAAAATGTCACAGTTGTTTTAGCAGAGGAGGGCGCATTCCCAGAGACAGGTGAGGTCTTTGGTAGTGATAATACCGCAATCACTCATTGACCCATGTGACCTGCCCCAATAAATAGTACCAGTGGTTATGTTAGTACTGGCTGCGGAATTGTGGATAGTAGCCAGGCTTGTGGTGCCGGGGGACGATATCCCAGGGAACTATGGGGTCGGATGTAATTGTATTCCTTTCTCCAACACTCAATCAAGACCTGGGCTTCTTTCAAAGTGTAAAAGATTTCTCGGTTCAACAGTTCATCTCGCATTTTGTTGTTGAACGATTCAATATAACCGTTCTCTCAAGGACTGCCCGGTTCAATGAACAACGGTTTCACATTCAGCTTGTCCAGCCATTCCCACAGCAGATTAGCAATGAACTCCGGTCCATTGTCTGAAAGCAAATGCACCGGGACCCCGCGAACACAGAACAATTCGGTCAGGCATTCCTGCACATCTTCATGATCCAGATGCCTACGCACTCGCACTGCCAAACATTCGCGGGTGTACTCATCAATCACAATCAGAATCCGAAAAGGAAGTCCACCGTGGGTTCGCTCCAACATAAAATCATAACTCCAAACATGTCCGGGAAACTGGGGCTTCAAACGTAGACAGGAATCATCGTTCAATCACAATCGGCCGCGTTAGACCAAAACTCGCTCCAACGTTCTCCTCATTGTTCTTGAGTCATTGATTTACCATCACTGAATTGGGTTTGACAGCCGCCATTATGTTATTGATCCAATCCTTGGTATTCCTCGTATCAATTGGATTGAGTTTTATAAATCCCGACCTCGCTAAATTTTCCTGGATACTCATTGCACCAGCCGCGTTTCTTCTTTGCGCGTAAGGCTTCAGAGGTCTTGGAGACTTCGGAGAAATTAAGTTTTGATTTAGGGAGGATTGATAATTGATTTTATTTCCCTTACCCCATTATCGTCTTCGGCCTATACTGCAATGCCTCCGCCAAGTGCGGAGCCAGGATCTGATCACACCCTGCCAGGTCCGCGATCGTACGCGCCAACTTCAGCACCCGGTGATATCCGCGCGCCGAAAGGTTCATCTGTCCCATCGCGGCTCGTATCAAGCTTTCCCCTGCATCATCCAGTTTGCAGAACAGGCGCACCTCCCCCACGCGCATATCGGCATTGGCGATCACATTTGTTGATTTCATATTCGCGAACCGCTCGCGCTGTCTCTGGCGAGCACCTTCAACCCGAACTTGAATTGTCTTCGACGATTCCCCCAATCGGTCACTGCTTAGCTTTTGATAATCCACGCGCGGCACTTCAACATGGATATCGATCCGATCCAGCAAGGGTCCTGAAATTCTCTTTTGATATTTCGTCACGGTCGAAGGTGCACAGGTGCAAGCCTTTACGGCGTCCCCATAATAACCGCACGGGCAGGGGTGTACACAATCGGACATATTTTTCATGCTTGGCGAATGGTAAAAGGCTGATCTTAAGGGCATATTTCAAAACTCAATGTTTAGACCCACTTCCATGCATACCAAACCGTCAGTGCATTAAATACAAGTCCTACAATGATCAAGAAATTGTCATGCGCTGAAGGGTAGGTAGACAATCCAAGGAGATGGAAACCAAAAAAGAATATGGCTACGATGATGTTTGTCCAACGGTTCACAGGATAATTCAACGTCATGGACAGGAAAATCATAACAACCAGAATCACCATTAGAGCCTGTTCGTATAACTGGTAAACTTGGCGGGAGGCGTCCATGTGTACCAGACCGAGACTGTGCTGATGCCATATTTTATGTATTACACACTGGCTGCCAATGGAAAGCATTGGACGAAACGGAACTGGCTTCTGGCTCGACCGCACATGATTGTTATCAGCAATGGGTCGAAGCAGGTGTTTTTCTAAAGCTATAGCAGGCAGGCGTCGAATACTTTGGCGAACTAGTCGAAGGCGCCAACTGCCATGATATGGAATTAGTCAGAGAAACACTAGAGAACATTGTGGTAGACTGTCCACGACCAACCGAGGAGCAACCGCAAGGCATGTGTCTGGATAAAGGCTATGATTATCAAGAAGTCCGAGACACTTTGCAAGAGTTTGGGTTCACAGCGCATATTCGCTCGCGTGCAGAAGAAGCCAAAGAACTCAATTCGAGGCTGGAAGGCGCGCGCGGCGTTGGGTGGTGGAGCGAGCCCACAGGTGGATAAACCGTTTTCGGTGCATTCTTATCTGCTGGGGAAAAAAGCGCAGAATTGCATTGCCTTTCCTTTCCGCATTTCGTCTGTGCCCTTATCGCCTTCCGTGCCGCTGGGTTATTCAGATAGGTAAGATGGTGTGTATATATAATATATGCCGCGCGGGGTGGATTCTGGTTGAACTCTAATTTGGTAATAAAATCGAAAGCCTGCTTCCATGCCCATCGCTTTCAGCGTAAATCTCACCCAGCGACAACCCTGCCGCTCGTTTGTAAATATGATTTATTATCACTCTGTTTGGTTATGGGTTTTGTTCAACCCCAGATTGCGATGATATTTAATCGCTCCTAGGTTGCTGAAACCTCCTTTTGCAAGATTCCCGTCGTCATACATCGAGAAATGCTGGCCGCTGTCTCGCAATTGCTTCAAGGTCTGTGCCAGCCCAAGCGTTCCGTATTCGCGTGTACGGGTCACATAGTCGAGGTCAATCATCTCAGTCATAAATGTCTGGTTGGTGGATGCCTCTTGTAGAACACGTCCATCCGGATCAACAAAAGTGGATCGGCCGCCTCCCCACATCCCAACTCCGTTGATGCTTATAAAATAACATTGATTGAATAGAGCGTTGGCACGTGCCATCACCAGTTCAAGCTCACGATCCGAAGTCGGCGTCAGTGTCGGTTGCAGAATAACCTCTGCGCCCATCCAGGTGAGCTGGCGCGAGACCTCAGGGAACCACATGTCATAACAGATGCACAAACCAAAGCGACCGATATTGGGAATATCGAACACACAAAATTCTTCCCCGGGCGTTGTCGAACTTTCATATGGAAGCCACGGGAACATCTTGCGATATTTTGCAACAATTTTTCCCTCGGGGGAAATGACGATCGCCGTGTTATAAAGCTTATCGCCATCCAGTTCATACATCGAGCCGGGCACAAGCCATTGATTGGTTCTGCGAGCCAGCATGCACAATCGTTCGGTCAAAGGACCGGGGATCGGCTCTGCATTTTTCCTCCAAGTATCCGATTTTTCCGTGCTCACAAACTGAACCAGCCCAGGCACGATCAATTCATGGAAAATCACCATATTAACCCAGGGGAAACTTTTGCTGATGTTAATGGAAACATCGGCCATCTTTTCAACTGTCGCGTCTGCATCCCAGGGTATCACAGTCATTTGTACACCAGCGATTCCAAAAAGGCGGGTCATGAATAACTCCTCAATCTACAAGATGACAGGCGACAAATCGCCCGCTTCTTACTTGGCGCAACCCGGGTTCCGTTTCGTTGCATTTGTTCTGTGCCAGAGGACACCGTGTGTGAAAGCGGCATCCCGTTGGAAGGTTGATCGGGCTGGGAACATTTCCTTCGAGCACCGTTAATTCCCGCTTTGAGTCCACAATCGGAAGCGGAATTGCTCCAAACAGTGCTTTGGTATAAGGGTGCAGAGGTGTATCAAAAACAGCCTCGCTCGAGCCAAGTTCAACCAGTTTGCCAAGATACATTACACCGATACGATTGCTGATATGTTGAACCACATTCAAATCGTGTGAGATGAACAAGTAAGTCAATCCTAGCGACTTTTTGAGTTCATCAAATAGGTTAATGATTTGTGCTTGAACAGACACATCCAAAGCGGAGGTTGGCTCATCCAGCACAATCAACTTCGGATTTAACGCCAGCGCCCGTGCCACTGCCACACGTTGGCATTGTCCACCTGACATCTCATGCGGAAAGCGGTCAAGGTGTTGCCTGCCCAATCCTACTTGCTGAAGAAGTTCAATCACGCGTGGGTGAATTTCATCCTTTGTCAAAACCTTATGCGTGGTCAATGGCTCCGCGATGATTTGCTCCACTTTAAAGCGCGGGCTTAAGGACGATAACGGATTCTGGAATACGATTTGCATCTGTCGTCGCATGGGACGCAAATTGCTTTTGGTGATTGATGTAATATCCTTACCGTCAAAAAACACCTGTCCTGACGTGGGATCAATGAGCCGCAAAATCATCCGGCCGATAGTGGTCTTCCCGCATCCAGATTCGCCGACCAGCCCAAGGGTCTCGCCTGAAGCGATTGTTAGATCAACACCGTCCACCGCGTAGACATAACGCTTCGCGCCGAAGAGCCATCCACCGGGTAATCGAAAATGTTTTTTGAGAGAGCGAACTTGGACTAATTCTGTCATTTGTTTACCAAAAAGCACGCGCTCTGATGTCCATCGCTGATATTGAATAATGACGGCGTTTCCATACTGCATTGTTCAAACACAAATTCACAACGCGGAGCAAATGAGCAACCTGTCACGTCACCGGGATTGGATGGAACAGTACCGGGGATGGCCGCCATCTTTTTGCCGCGTGAACCAGGGCGTGGAATGGCACCCATCAATCCGCGCGTATATGGGTGTTGTGGATCATTGAAGATGTCGCGTGTTGAGCCAATCTCAGCCACCCGCCCTGCATAAAAAACAGCGAGGCGGTCACATGTTTGCGCGACCACGCCAAGATTATGCGTGATCAGAATGACGGAGAAATCAAATTGCTCTTGCAAGTCGCGTAACAGGCGTAGGATTTGCGCTTGAATGGTGACGTCCAATGCGGTAGTGGGTTCATCGGCAATGAGCAAGCGCGGCTGGCAGGATAATGCCATTGCGATCATCACGCGTTGCTGCTGTCCACCTGAGAGTTGATGCGGATACGCGGACAGCATCCTTTTAACATCTGGCAAACCGACTGCGGTGAGCATTTGCTCGGCGCGTTCATTGGCTTGTGCCTTGTTCATGTTCTTGTGCTGGCGCAGGACTCGTTCCATCTGCGATCTAATTGTAAAAACAGGATTAAGTGATGAGGACGGATCCTGAAAGATCATCGCGATATCGCCGCCGCGAATGTTTTCCATTTCTGCTTCAGAGAGGTTCAGCAAATTTGTGTCGCTGAAAACAATCTTACCGTTTGTGATCTTTGCCGAGCGCGGAAGCAAACGCAAGATCGAAAGCCCTGTCACTGTTTTGCCACAACCTGTTTCGCCGACCAAGCCAAACGTTTCGCGTGTGTTTACATCAAATGAAATTTCATTCAAGGCTTTGACCAGACCGCGTTCGGTCTTGAACTCCAATTGCAGGTCGCGAACTTCGAGCAGGGCTGTCATTTATATTGCCTCGGGTCGAAGATGTCGCGCAGTGTGTCGCCCAGCAAATTAAAGGCAAGCACAACGACAAAGATTGCCAAACCCGGGAAAGTGGCGATCCACCACTGATCGAGAAAATAAATTCGTCCATCGCTGACCATTAATCCCCAATCTGGTGACGGAGGTTGTGTACCAAGGCCTAAAAACGCCAGACCACCCATCGCTAAAATAACTGTGCCTAGATCCACTGTAGCCTGCACGAGAATGGGTGAAATTGTGTTCGGCAAAATGTGACGGAAAATAATAACCGCATCGCTGACCCCGATGGCTTGCGCGGCTTCAACAAAATATCTCTCCCGCAAGCTGACCGCGACCCCTCGCGCAATGCGTGTGTACCACGGCCACCACGAGACAACCAACGCGATCGCGGCTTTGTCCAACCCGCGGCCGAGGGCAGATGCAATTGCCATTGCCAGCAATAACGACGGGAAGGCAAGGAACAAATCTGTGATGCGCATGATGACTTCGTCCAGCCAACCACCTTTGTGGCCAGCCAAAGCTCCCAGTGGCGCACCGAGCAACACTGCAAATAAGACTACACCAATGGGAATGATCAAGGCTGGCCGCGCGCCAACAATGATGCGGCTTAAAATATCGCGGCCAAGTTTGTCCGTCCCAAACCAATGATCGGCAGATGGAGATAGTAGGGTGTTTGATGCGTGTGTTTTACCGGCGCCTTCTTCTGGATATGGTGCGACTTGATAGGCAAAGACCGCTAATAGAACAAATGAAATAATGATGAACGTGCTTGCCAGCGACAGCGGGTCACGCATGACAACGGACAGCACATGGCGTGCAGTGCGTGTGTTTTCAGATTTGGCGGGAGGAAGGACTGGGATGGCTGTCATGATTAATGTAAACTCACGCGCGGGTCAATCCATGCCTGGAGCAGGTCAACAACCAAGTTGATCACGACATATCCTGTCGCGCCGAAAATGGTCATGCCCATGATGGCAGGGTAATCCAGGCTCAACAACGAGCGCACTGTGAACATTCCCAGCCCGGGCCAGTCGAAGATGATCTCGACAAAGAAGGTACCTGTCAACGCAAAAGCAAACGTCAGACCGATGACTGTGAGTGTGGGGCTGATTGCATTTTTAAGAGCGTAGAGATAAATGACGATACGCTGGCGGATCCCGTAAGCACGTGCGGTTCGGATGTAATCCTGTTCAAGAATTTCGAGCATGGCGGCGCGGGTCATGCGCGCGATGAGTCCAATGGGATAAGCCGCAAGAGTTAACGAGGGTAGGATCAGGTGCAGAAAAGCATCCTTCAGGGTGACCCAGTTTGAAGTCAGGAGTGAATCGAGCAGGATGAAACCAGTAATATTTGTGAGGGGATCAGTAAATCGCAACTCGCCGGTCACGCGTCCAGCCAGTGGAAGAAGGTGCAGGCTGCGAAAGAAAAATATCTGAAGAATAAGTCCAAGAAAAAATGCGGGCATGGAAACGCCCGCGATCGAGAGTGTGCGGACTGCCAGGTCGAGAGATTTGCCTTGTGAACGGGCGCTCAGCACTCCCAGAGGCACACCCAGAAGAACCGCGAAGAACATGCCAGAGAAAAGCAATTCCATGGTGGCCGGAATGCGATCTGCAAGTTCCTGCGTAATGGGGCGTTTTGTGGAAATCGAATTTCCTAGGTCGCCATGCAACAGGTCTGTCACGTAAATGAAGTATTGAATAGGAAGGGGCTTATCAAGGCCGAGTTGTTTTGTGACCCGCGCAATATCCTCGCTCCGGGCTTTGGGTCCGATGTATAACTCGGCTGGGTTGGCAGGCACAATCCGCGCGAGAAAAAATGTAATGACCGATACGCCAATCAATACAAAGAGCGAGGTGCCTAAACGGCGTAGGAAGAATTCAAGCTTTTGCATGGATTTCTAAATTCGCAGTTCAAAAAACGTCCCGCAGTTTTTATGGCAGGCTGTAAAATCATTTAGAAATTCATCACAGAGAACTCCATATTTTGCGTTCTCTGTGATGAATTTGTTTTATTGCATTACGCCTTACTTGGCAGAGCTAAGGTCGTAGAACCAGAAGCGAACATCAGGATAGTTCAGGTTATATTGGAAACCCGAAATCCTCGCCGGGACAACGATCGCGGCTTTGGTGTCAAAGAGGAAGGCAGCAGGAGCTTGATCCACCATCAGGTTCTGGGCTTCGGTGTACTTGGCAAGTGAAGCCGCAGTATCTGTGCCGCTAAGCGCATTGGCTGCATCCCAAAGAGCGTTGTATTGATCATTGTACCAATAAGACAGGTTGAAGTTTGTGACATTGAGATGAGGCGCGTCTTTGGCTCCGTAGAACATGCTATACATGTTATCGCCGCCAGCATCAGAGTAGGTGGGCCAGTACAACAGGATGAAGATATCCTGCGCTTTGGCGGGATCGGTCTTGCCAAGCGCCCATTGTTGGGCCCAATCCATCGGTTGAATGGTCACATCCACACCGATCTGCTTGAAGGAATCCTTGATAAGCGGAGCAAAGGTTTCTTCTGTGGAGTTCGCTGAAGCATAAGTCATCGCGAGGCTGAAACCGCCGCCATCATGGCCAGCTTCTTTTAACAAGGTTTTGGCCTTCTCGAGATCATAGGTGTATTGCTTCACATCAGCAGAGTACGGGAATACGCCCGCTGGCGCAGTGCCATGGCTCTGGGTGCCGAGTCCATTGGCGCCAATATTGATGATATCTTGGTAGGGGATGGCATAGGAGAGAGCCTGACGAACCTTGACATCATCCAATGGTTTTTTCATAGTGTTGAAGAAAGCTGTGTAGTTGAACAACGAAGGCTCATAGGACACTTTATAATCAGGGTTGGTCTCAAAAGTCTTATAAGCATCAATCGGAACGCTGGTGACGAGATCAACTTCGCCGCCTTCCATCATTTGCTGACGGGTGGTGGCTTCTGGCACAAACTGGATCAACACCTTGTCATACTGACCTGGCTTCCAGCCGCCCCAATAGTCATTGAACTTGGTTAGAACAAGTTCCTTATCAGCAGTATAGGATTCGATCGTGTAGGGGCCGGTACCACCATCAACTCCGGCGGTCCAATAATCTTTGTTGGTGGTGGCTGCATCCAAAGCTTTCGGGCTGACGATATAAGCATCATATTCAGAGCCTAAAATCAGCTCCAAGGGCTGGGCATATTTCAGAGTGAATTTGACAGTCAGATCGTCAACTGCCTCCACTTTATCGAGTGGCAACCAAATGAACGACGCACCACCATGATCTGCGGCGGCCTCAATTGATTTCACCACTGCCGCGGCATTCATCGGCTCGCCATCATGGAACTTGACATTCGGGCGCAGTTTGAAAGTCCAGATCAGGCCATCGGCGCTCTTGTCCCAACTTAGAGCAAGCAGGGGCGAATACTGTGTCGCACTGCCAGGCGGATTGACGCGCACCAATTGCTCGTACATATTTGCCATGTAAGCGGCCTCAGTCGAGAACGAAGCAATTGGATCCCATGTGGTTACGCCAGCGGAGCTGGCATATTTCAAGACTGATGGGGCAGGAGTGGGCGCAACAGTTGGCGCTTGGGCAACAGACGCTTGTGTGGCTGGCACTTGCGTAGTCGTGGACCCACAGGAGGTCATCAGCATAGAAATGACCAACAACAGGGAAAGAACAAACAACTTTTTATTCATGGTTTCTCCTCTCAGTAGCGGACTGAATTTGGCCTATCCTACCACGCCGACTTTGCAAAAAATTTGCAAAAGATTAGCGGCTATAATTATTAGCGATGAAGTCATCGCCCCTGCTCCATACAAAATTCATGGTGCCGCCTGTTGGGAATCATCTTCCGCGCCCTCATCTCATCCAATGGCTTGAACGACAAGCTGAGCGCAAACTAATCCTGGTCTCCGCACCGCCGGGATACGGCAAGACCACCCTGCTCGTTGACTTTATCAACGGTCTTTCGCGACCTGTGGCCTGGTACCAGCTTGAAACCACTGATTCCGATCCGACGGTTTTTCTGACCTACCTGATCGAATCGATCCGCCGCATCAAATTAGGCCCAAAGAAGACCGCAAAAGTTGGACAGAACGCCCAAGCCCTGCTCGACAGTACCGAAGCCGGTCTTGCGCCTCAACGCGTCTTGACGGTGCTTATCAACGAAATAGCGGAGCACATCACAGATTCGCTTACGCTTGTCCTTGAAGACTACCATTATGTAACCAGCCCGGTCGTCCATCAGCTCGTGGACTATCTGCTTGAAAACGCACCGCCATCCGTGCGCGTGATCATCTCCACACGCACGGATCCGCCGCTTTTCCTGGCGCGATTGCGCGCACGCGGCCTGCTGGCTGAACTGCGTCCCCCGGACCTGCGTTTCCGTGATGGTGAGATTTCAGCGCTTCTACAACGCGAAGTAAGCGACATCTCATCTGGCAGTCTGGCCATATTAAGCGAAAAGACTGAAGGCTGGGCCGCGGCCTTACAGATCATTCGCAATTCTTTAGTGGGAAAGGACGCAAAGGCCGCGCAAGAGATCATTAACTCTTTGAGCGGTTCCAACCGCTTTATCTTTGAATATCTGGTCGAAGAGGTCTTTCAACGCCAGCCGAAGGAACGCCAGGATTTTCTGCTGCGCAGTGCCATCCTTTCACAGATGGATGCCGCCTCCTGCAATGCAGTTGCCCAAATAAAAAACGCACAATCTGTTTTGGAGGATTTGGAAAAACAGAACTTATTCCTCTCCAGCCTAGACGGCGAGAGACGCTGGTATCGTTACCACTTTTTATTCCGCGAATTTTTATTGAGTCGATTACACCGGGAAAATAGCGAAGCGGTCGCAGGTTTGGAAGTACGCGCGGGGCAGTATTATGAAGAGCAGGGCGAAATTGAAGCAGCTTTTGGTCATTACGTTGGAGCTGGGGATTTCGAGTCCGCCGCACGGACTGCCATCGCCTTCGCCGCAGATTATGTTGAACAAGGTCGCGTGGAGGTCTTGCATCTTTATCTCAAGATGCTGCCCATCGAAACGATGCGGGCTCATCCTCAATTGCTTTTGCAGCACGGCAATGCGCATCGAAGGTTGGGAGAAGCAGGGCTTGCCACTACCGCCTATGAGGATGCACTCTCGGCATTTACCACGCAGAACAATACTTCCGGCGTCAGCCGGGCACTGACCAGGCTGGCTGAGGCACACTGTGCACAAGGAAATTATCGTCATGCCGAGATGCTCGCTGCTCAAGCTTTGGATGTAGCTCCCGCTCAGGATCATACTGCGCGCGCCGACGCGCTGATGGCGCTGGCAAAGAGCACAGGTTTTTTAAGTGGTATGGACCGCGGACAGGAATTGGCCGAACAGGCGGTGGAAGAGTCGCGTAAGGCAGACGGACTTTCGCCGCTGGCGCGCGCAAGTTTTCTGCAATCGCTGGGACAGATTTGTTGGTGGCATGGCGATCCGCAATCTGCCTCGCAGTATGCGCAGGAAGCATTGCGCCTTGTTCCTGATGAACTTTCGCCCATCGCAGCGCAAGCCTGCATTTTACTGGTTACACCTTATCTTTACTGGCGCGAATTCGAAACTGCCCTGCATTATGCCGAGCGCGGATTGGAGATTTCGCAAACTCTGCATCTTAAGGAATTGCTTCCCGCTGCCTACACTGCCTTAGGAAATGTACTGACACGTATGGGAGAAACAGCCCGCGCTGAAACGGCGTTGCGCCACTCTGTCGAACTGGCACAACGCCTTGGCATGGCTTCTTATGAGCAACTTATGGCCACAGGTTATCTTGCCTATAATCTTTATGGACAGGGTCGTGTTGATGAAGCCTGGCAGTTGGCTGAAGGAGCTTTATGGGCATATGCAGGTAATCCCGATGCCTATGAAGCTTTTGTTTGCCGAAGCGTATTGGCAGATGTTGCGCTGGAAAACAATCAACTTAGCCGCGCTGAAACCCTTTTCAACGAATTACTTCAAATTGGTCAGCGACGGCAATTTCGAATTCCACTCGCCATGGTCCACTTTGGACTGGCTTATGTTCATCTTGTCACCGATCGTAAGGAAACAGGCGTTGATCATGCCTGCGCGGCGCTTGAATTGCTCGAACCAACTCGAGCTTTTCAGCTCTTTATCGACCAGGGCGAGCGAAGCCGCGTGGTATGTAATACATTGATCAAGGCTGGACATACCAGCCTGTTTGTGGAGCGTGTTTTGGAAAACCTGCCTGAGAAAAATAGGAGACGATCCATTGTCATCGCTGATCGGTCCGCGATAACGATTCAATCTCTCGGCCCCTTTCGTGTTTTTATAGGCGATGAAGAGATAGCGCAAGAACGTTGGGTCTCAACCAAGGCGCGTGACCTACTCGCATATTTCCTCACCTTCCGCGGCGAACATATTCCTGCTGATCGCGCTTTTGATGCCATTTGGTCCGAAAAGGGAGGGCGCGGCCTGACTGCTTTCCATACCGCACTTTCGCGTCTTCGCAATGCGCTAAAGACAGGCGAGAATCCTCCGCGTTTGATCCTGGTGGAGGCCGGTGAATATCGTCTGGATGCAGCGCGTTTCAAGATTGATGTCGACGAATTTGATTCGGCGCTGACCAAAGCCCGCGTTGCAACAGACGAAGAAGCAGCTGTACACCTGCAGGAAGCCATTAACTTGTACCATGGCGAATACTTGCAAAATCTGTATTTCGATTGGCTCTTTCCGGAACGCCGCCGGTTAGTACAAGTCTATTTGGGGGCTTTGAATTCTCTTGCAAATTTTCATTATGTCCATGAACGCTTCACGCGCTCTCTTGAATTGCTTGAGCGCGCTCTGCGTGTGGATAGTCTGCAGGAAGACTTGCACTGTCAGGCGATGCGCGCCTATGCGGCATTGGGTGATCGCACGGGGTTAATGCAACAGTACCAGGATATGAAGCAGGTCCTGGCCAGGGAACTTGACCTCAAGCCATTACCTGTCACTGAAGCTTTGTATAAAAAATTGCTTGATATGTTACAAGGCTGATACTTCTCTTGGGTTCTCAATATGTTTGACAACTCTTTACCCCATCATCGTCTTCGGCCTGTACTGCAACGCTTCCGCCAGATGTACCGCCTGAATTTGCTCACTTCCTGCCAAATCCGCGATCGTGCGCGCCAGCTTCAGCACGCGATGATACCCACGCGCCGACAGGTTCATCTGTCCCATCGCCGCCCGGATCAGGCTCTCGCCCGCTTCGTCCAGCTTGCAGAATTGACGCACCTCGGCCACGTGCATGTCGGCATTGGAAATCACATTCGATGATTTGATGTTTAAGAATCGCTCGCGCTG
>JAKBYW010000200.1:0-4939 GCA_021840275.1 Chloroflexota bacterium
GGTCTCTTCTTTTGACCAGGCCCCACGGTATGGCCTGTCGTTTGTCAGCGCGTCGAAAACGTCCACGATGGCAAAGATGCGGGCCGAGAGAGGAATCGTCTCGCCGCTCAGGCCGCGTGGATATCCGCTGCCATCCCATTTTTCGTGATGACAATAAGGTATATCGAGCGAATTGCGAAGATAGGCAATCGGCGCGAGCATGTCATAAGCATACTTGGGATGCTTACGCATGATCTCCCATTCCTCATCCGTCAGCTTGCCGGGTTTGTGCAGGATCGAATCGGGAATGCCCATTTTGCCAATGTCATGTAACAGAACGCCTCGGTGAATATCCTGCAAATCCTTGCTGGAAATGCCCATCTCGGCTGCCAGGCGTAAGGTGAGATCAAGCACGCGCACGGAATGTCCCTGTGTCTCCTGGTCACGCAATTCCAAAGCCTGAGACCAGCCTTCAATCGTAGCGTCGTAGGCCAGAGTCAATTCGATATTGACTTTTTCCAATCCTTCGAATAACAGGGCGTTATCAATTGCCAAAGCGGCCTGGCTGGCCAGCATCTCGAGGAAAGACATCCAGTCATCATCCAATTCCAAGGAAGCGCGTTGGAAGATTTCCAAAACGCCTTTGACCTCGCCCTTTGCCATCAGCGGAACCGCCACATACGCGGCAAACCTTTCATCTGTGACCAGGCTGTTGTGGGAAAACTCGAGGCTCTGATCGGTCAGATCAGGGATGCGGACAATTCGCCGCTCCAGGGCAGACTTGCCCGCCTGGCTTTTTCCCAAAGGCAGGGAGGTGTGCATGACCTCCGCAGTGAAAAAACCAAGCCCGGCTGCATACTCCAGCACCAGCGTGGCGGGGTTCAGCAACAATACATCCGCCGCATCAACTTTTAACTGACGGGTAATATTCTCAAGCACGGATTGCAGGCTGACGCGCAGGTCGGTAGTGGAACCAATGGCGGTATCCACCGAATGCAGCGCCGAGAGTTGATCCACGCGGCGCTGCAGCTGAGTAAACAGGCGCGCATTCTGGATGGCAACTGCGGCAGTGTTGGCGATCAGTTCCAACAATTCTGCGTCAGCGGACGTGTAACGATTCAAGGTGTAGCTTTGCACATGCAATACGCCAATGACACGGCCCTCTGCCTTCATGGGGACATACAGGGCAGATTGTGTCACCTGCTCTTCGCTTTCTGACTTAATACGGACGGTCGTTTTATCTTTGAGGGATACGCTTAAATCCGGGACAATAAGCGGCTCACCGCTAAGAATGACCTGATTCTGATTCTCATTACCCGATTCGTCAAACGGCTTGGTCGGAAGATTTGCCGCGTCGAGGACTGTTCCAGCGTGTACACCATACGCCGCCTTGATGGATCGCTCGCTCGAGTCAAAGAGTGAAACAAATATCGTCGCGCTATCCGGCAGCAGGTCCAGAGCGGCGCGGGACAAATTCTCGTAAATGTGCGGCAGGTCCAGTGTCTCCGAAAGGGTATGTCCGAGATCGTTGATGATCACCAGTCGTTCCGCATAGCGAGTGGTTTCCTCGTGCAGGCTGGCGCGCTGGAATGCATTGGCGGCCATATCGGCAATGGCGTTTAATAGGCGAACATCATCGTCCGAGAAAGGAGCCGGCATAATACCGTCCTTCTCTGTTCGTCCCATTGAGATCACGCCGATGGTTTTATCTTGATATTTCAGCGGTACAAGAGCGATAGCGTAAGCTTTGCCATCCCTGTCCGGATTAAAGAAGGACGGATCGATTCGGGCATCTGCGAGGATATAAGGTTCGCCGCTGTCGAGCACGCGCCTCGACAGGCCCTCGCCGGGCGGAATCCACATTCCAGCGTAACGCGCATCCACTCCGTGCGCCGCCTCAACCAGGAGATCGTCATGCCCAATGATGCTTGAAACCACATTCCCCCCATCCGCGTGGAGAACATCCATCACCTGATCCAGAAGCACAGCCATCATTTCAGCGCGCGTCGAAGCGGTACGCAATGCCGAAGAGACCTGTGCCAGCGCAGCCAGTTCATCCAGGCGATGGAGGGTCTTGTCGAGCAGGCGCGCGCTGTACACTGCACCGGCCGCGGTGTTGGCGAACAGAGACAATAGATTGATATCCTGTTCGGTAAAAATATGCGCAGGCTCGGTCTGATTGGGGTCTGCGCGATTATGTACATTCAATACCCCAATTAATTCGCCGCTGTAAAGCATGGGGATTCCAAGAACGGAAGTGATGGGGAGGCCCTTGTAATGAGAAGAACTATTATCCCAGCTTTGGTAATTATTAACAATAAGCGGCTGTTTGTTCTGTGCTACGCGTCCAGCAAGACCCTCCCCAAGAGCAAGGCGGGTCCCAATGCGGATATCAGGATCGTTGATCGCCACCAGTTCGAGTTCGCTGCGTTCCGAGTCAAACAGATAAAGACCTGAACCTGACGCGCTTGATAATGTTTGGGCGCGTCTGATGATGGTATTCAACAAAACTTTCAGGTCGGTCTCTGACGAAACCTCCGCTGCCGTTTGATACAGCGCTTCGAACTCACCGACCCGGCGGCGGGTCTCTGCCAGCAGGCGAGCGTTATGTACTGCACTGGCAGCATGTAATGCGAAGAGCGACAGCAGGCGAACATCCGCTTCGGTGAATTTGCGTTCGGATTCGCCAAGTTCGTCAACGACCAAAATGCCAATTAATTCCCCGCTGTACAACATGGGCACCTCGAGCACTGCCCGGAAGGGTATTTCCTTGTATAAAGGAGAACGCCCTTCCCATGTCCGATAATCGTCTATGATGACAGGTTCGCGGGTCGACGCGGCTAAACCAGCCGCACCTTCGCCCAACCGCAGGCGAACTCCGGCGGAGGCCTCGGACTTCAACTCAACAGCCAGTACCAGATCATTTTGTTCCGCGTCGTAGAGGTATAAGCCTCCATCCGGCGCGTTGAGCATTTCAGCCGAGCGTTCTACAAGCGTTTGAAGTATAAGATGTAGATCCTGCTTGTTGGAAATATCGCGAGCTGTTTCATAAAGGCTGGAAAATTCCTCGGCCCGGCGGCGGGTCTCTTCGAACAGGCGGGCGTTCTCGATCACGCCGGCAGCGGATGATGCAAAGATCATCAACAGATTAAGATCCTCTTTTGTAAAGGCTCCTTCTTTAGTTGCATTATCAAGAGCGATCACGCCAATTGCCGTATCCTTCACGAACAAGGGCACAACGATCCCACTTTGCACGGTATTAACTTCCTCGATACTTTCATCAAACGGGGGCTCATATTCAGCAATGGCATTCTCAATTAAGATGGGCCGCTTTTCCCGGAATGCCCTTCCCGAATAGCCTTTTTCAGAGCGGAAAGGCAATTCCAAAATCCGCGTATCCGTATATCCAATTTGAGTATGCACTCGTAAATTATTACTATCCTTATCCCATAACAGTATGGTGCCCTTTTCCGCGCCTGCAATCGCATCCTTGGCCGAAGAAAGGATGTTCTCAAGCAGCGGTTCCAGATCGAGAGAACCAGTCAATGCCTGGCTGGCACGGTTCAGGGCTTCCTGTTCTTTTATGCGGCGGCGCACCTGCTCGAACAGGCGCGTGTTTTCAATCGCCGCCGCGGCTTGCGCCCCCAGCATTTCAAGAAGGACGCCATCCTCTTCAGTATATTTGCCTGGTTGATAACTTTGAACTGACATCGAACCGATCACCTTTTCGCCCGACCGCAACGGAACAGCCAGGATCGAGCGGGTCGGCGGATTATCTGCAAACTGGACGCGTTCGATTGTTACACTCGGATCATCGTAATCTTCTATGAGCAGCGTCTTATTCGTCTCGATCACACGTCCCGCGATCCCCGCATTAAGCTGGAAACTGATGAACGGCCCGCGTTTTCCACGGTCAATCGCATAAGCGCCATCTATTTGATTTTCCGCCTCGTTCACCAGGGCAATGGTAAACATATCGGTTGGCATCAAGCGGGCCGCGGCTTGATAAATCGCGCCATACAATTGCTCGGAGTCCTGGCTGATACGCGCAACTTCCTGGCTGACCTGATGCAGCACGGAACGCCGTTCAGCGGCCAGCAGGGCCTCTTGATACAGCCGCGCATTCTCCAAAGCCGAGGCGGCCTGTGAAGCCAGCGTGGTCAACAAACGTTCATCGGCCTCGCTGAATGCCGCAGGCTGTCCGCTTTCCACACTGATACAACCCAACGTCTGCCCGCCCGCCTGGATTGGCACATATAAGCCCGAATTCATATTGGGAAATGTTGCGTCATAACGCGGATCCGCCTGCTGGTCGCCGTTGTTAATCATCCGCCCATGTTTGATGACCCAACCCGCCATGCCCTGGCCTACTTTTGAGATGGCTTTGCCGGGCATCAATGTACCCGTATCGATCCTTTCCTTGCGGCCCTGGCTGTCCGTCTGACTGAAAGCCAATAACTCCACTTCATCGCTGTCGCCACGTCGCACGCGTAGCGCGGCATGATGCCAATTCAAGCGGTTCGCAAGCACGCTGACCACTCTTTCGCTAATCTCTCTTGGGTCAAGAGACTTGCTCAGGGCCAGTCCGCTTTCATATAACGCTTCCAACTCAGCCATTCGGCGGACGGCATCTTCATAAAGGGTCGCGTTCTGAATGGCAGCCGCGGCATGACTGGCAAAGGCCAAAGCCATCTCGGCATTGGCATCTGTAAAGGCATTCGGGTGATGGCTGTCAATCGTTAAATAGCCGATGGCCTGATCGCGCACGATCAACGGCACACCTATCCAGCCGCGGATCAGATCGGCGGGTCCCCAGTTTTCGAAACGGTCGTCCGCTTTGACGTCCGGCAAAATGATCGGGCGGCGGGTTTCCAGAATGTCCTTCGCCAAAGTGTTCGAGCCGGATAGGACTTGTCCCTTTACAAATTCTGGCGGATCAAAACCGCGCGCCGCGATGGCG
>JAKBYW010000201.1:0-4908 GCA_021840275.1 Chloroflexota bacterium
TGACGCGCCCAAGCGCGCGCCTGCCCTGCGCGTTCTTCGTACGGCACGCGCCAAACGTCGCCAACTTTCTTTGAGTCAAAAAAAGAGGGGATGGGAAGAGTCGTCATTTCCTGATTGTAATCGCTCTGAATTAAAAAATTGGGACAATTGTCCCGGCCCGTTTGGGTAATTTAATTCCGGCTTACATCCCGACGCTGACCAGGATCAGGTCGGTCAGATAGGCAAACATAAAACCGATAAAGAGGCCGAGGCCCGCCGAGAACTTCGTGCCGGGTCGCCGGTTGATGTAGAACAATTCACCGAGGATGTAAACCAGCGCGCCTGCGGCCAGGGATAGAAACAAAACCGACATGGGAGTGGATGTGAAAAAGTATCCGACAATCGTTCCAAGAAAAGTTGGTCCGCCGCCGATAAGACCGACCAGACCGAGAAAGCTCCACGAGGGACGTTCGCCGCCTGCCAATGGTCCGACGATGCCAAAGCCCTCGGTGGCATTATGCAACCCAAAGCCGATGATGAGCACGGTCGCAAAAGCGATCTCCCCGCGTCCGGCTGACTGACCGATCGCCAGTCCCTCAGAGAAATTATGCAATCCGATACCGGCAGCGATCATCAAAGCCAACCGGACGGGCGATAGCCCCTGGTTGGCCGCGGTGCGGAATTGAGTGAAGCCCCGCTCGAAGGCGATCAAACCCAGTGAGCCTGCTCCAAAGCCGACGATCAAAATAGCAAGAAGAATCCAGAACTCGGTAAATTTCGCTCCGGTGAGAGCGGCTTCGATGGGCTCTGAAATTTGAAGGAAGATATCAAAGAACAGAAAAAGTAGGATGCCAGCCGAGATCATTGAGAGGAAAGAGCGGGTTTTATCCGGCATTTTCTTGATGCGGCCAATGGGCAGTCCGAGATAAATTGTAAATCCGGCGATGGCGCCGAGAAACACGGTCTGTGCGAAATTCATTAAGATTCTCCATTCTGGTTTCATCAAAAAGCCAGCCGAAAGGTGGCTGGCTTGAAAAAAATTCTATCATGCAGAAACGGATTTGAGAACACAAAAATTATGCGTGGCAAACTTCCCTATTTGCCCTTTGACTTGCGTCCGCTTTTGCCATGAAAGGCCGGAGCGGTGATGCCGATTTTTTTACACAACCTTTCATCATCCAAACGAGATTTAATTCGAAGATCAAGTTCGTCGAGCGCGTCGGCTGCGATGGTGATAACGGTCGGCAGCTCGGCATTGTAGCGATAATTGAACAGTTGATAAAGTTTTTCTCGCACCCACGGCGTCATGGATTGTGTGCCGAGATCGTCAAGCAAAAGCAATGGGGCGGTGCGGATTTCATCAAAGCGATGATCGAAGGTGGTCGTGCTGTTCGGGCTGAACGTGGCGCGCAGGTGGTCGAGCAGATCGGGAACCATCACGAACAAAGGCGGGTCGCCCATCTCGGCGCGGTGATTGGCGATGGCGGCGGCCAGATGCGTTTTGCCGCAGGCGTAATCGCCAGTCAATACCAGCCAGCCACGCGGTTTCTGCGCGTAGCCTTGTGTTGCCTCGTAAGCGTCCTTCAAGGATCTGCTGGCGGGCGCGGCCATGTCTTCATCTTTTCGCAGCGAGAAACTTTCAAAGCTGCGGCTGGACAAAAGATCGAGTGAGGACAGTTCCGGATGTCCCGCGTCGGACATCGGGCGGCGGAAGTCGGGCGCGCTAATCTTTGTCTGCGTGACCAGTTCCGGGTCCGAAAGACGCGAGCGGATGCGTGCTTCGATCTCATCGAGCGCGAGATTCGTCGTCACCACCGTTGGCAATTTATTGATGTAACGATAATTAACGATCTGGAATAATTTTTCCTGCGCCCATCCGGTGGCGTTCTGCGTGCCGAAATCATCCAGCACCAAAAGTTTTGCATTGCGGATTTCATCGAAGCGCTGCTCGAAAGTCGTGTCTTGATCGTTATAAGCAAAGCGCAAAGTATCCAGCAAATCGGGGACGGTCAGGAAAAGGGTTGGCACGCCCATGCCGACCGCAAAATTTGCAACTGCCGCGGCCAGATGAGTCTTACCGCATCCATAACCGCCTTGCAATAAAAGCCAGCCGTTCAAACCCTGCGCGTAATGCTGTGCCTGGTTGAAACTTTGTTTGAGTGATGTGGCGTGCATTTCGCCGAGACCTTTTCGTCCACGCGGCTTGAACGATTCAAAGGTGAGGTCTTTGAGTTCATCGAGATGACTTAACGCAAATAAGCGCTCACGCACCGCGTTAGTCACGTTGGCGTGGCGGCAAACACAGACTTGCAATTTGCCAAAGTCTGGATGTCCGACCGGCACATCGTTACGCAAATAGCCCGCGCCGTGACAGTGCGGGCAGTTCGGATCGCCGGGCAGGTCGTGGGGCGTTTCAGCCGCCGGTGAATTTTTTGATCTTGTCTTCGACGTTGCGCTGGCGAGATTTCTGATCGTCTCGTCTATTTTGCTTTTCGCCACGGCCTTCTTCCTTCCAACGCTTCAAAATTGCTTCGGCGTATTTCCAATTGCGCTTGTTATTTGTCACTGCCAATTCAATGGCTTCGGCGATCCACTCGGGTTGATATGTCTCTTCGGCGTCTTTCAACGCGTCAGCGATCAACGGCGTGAGCGGGCCGATATTTTCCTCGTACAACTTGAACACATTCGGACGTTCCATCGGCGGCGCAGACATAATTTTTGCAGACTCACGCCAGTTGCCTTTTGCGAACGCTCCAGCTGCGGCGCGTCCGCGCGGTGAATTGAGAAAATAAAATACGTCCGCCTCATGCCTGGACTCGATCAGGCTTCCGCGCTCGAGGGCTTTTGCAACACCCGAGGCGATCTTGTCCGCAGACAAGCCGATGGCCTCAGCGTCAAAATCCGTCTGGCACATGGCGCGGAATGGACCGTCCATGTGCTCGATGCGCCAGAGGGCGTAGAGGGTCACCTTCAACTCATCCGCGTCTTTGATTTCATTCAACAAATGATGAAAAAAAGAATTGGGGAATTGAGTGAATGTTTCAGAGTCTGTGAAGCCTTTAAAGTTTGTCATTTTATTTTATATCATTGCGAGAGGTGTTCTTCCTCGAAGCAATCTCCTTCTTAAAACAATGGATTGCTTCGTCGGACTACGCTCTCCTCGCAATGACATTATTGATTCGGATTGAACATCTTCGTGGCGGCGTTCTCGAACTTTGCCAGCATACTGCGGAAAACCAATTCCACACTGCCGACTGGTCCGTTACGATGCTTGGCGATGATGATCTCGGCCACGTTCTGTTTGACCGTGTCTTTCTCGTACTGGTCGGGACGGTAAATGAACATGACGATATCGCTATCTTGTTCCAAAGATCCAGATTCGCGCAGGTCCGAGAGAACAGGCCGTTTATCGGAACGTTGTTCGACAGCGCGGCTCAACTGAGCGGCGGCAATGACCGGTATGTTCAACTCGCGCGCCAACACTTTGAGATTGCGCGAAATGTACGAAACTTCCTGCACACGATTCTCGGTATGCGTGTCGCCGCCCATCAACTGGAGATAATCCACGATCACAAGATCGAGATGATGTTCGAGATGCAGGCGCCGGCATTTTGTTCTTAATTGCAACGGCGTAATGGCAGGCGTGTCGTCCAGGAAGATGTGCGTGTCAGACATGACTTCGATGGCGTGTGTGAACAACGGCCATTCGTTTTCCTGCAATTTGCCGGTCCGCAGACGCTGCGAATCGATGCCTGTTTCCTGAGCGATCAAACGTTGCGCAACCTGTTCGTTCGACATTTCGAGCGAGAAGATGGCAACGTGTTTTTTGTGAGTGAGTGAAGCGTTCTTGGCAATCGAAAGCAGAAAGCCTGTCTTGCCCTGACCTGGACGACCGGCGATGATCAACAAGTCTGATTGCTGCAACCCGCCGAGCATTTTGTCGAGGTCAATGAAACCGGTTGGCACGCCGAAAATTTCCTCGTCGCGTTTGGCGAGGTCGTCGATGCGGTCGTAGTATTCGCTCAATACGGCGGCAATCGGCTGAACGTCGTGTTTGAGGCGCCGCTCGCTCACGTTGAATACGGCCTTTTCGGCCTCGTCCATCACGTGGTCAATCGTCGAATTTTCGTTGTATGCAATCGAAGCGATCGAGTTGGCGGCGTTGATCATCTTTCGCCGGATCGAATGACTCTCGACAATGCGTCCATACGATTCGGCGTTGATCGAAGTTGGCACTTGATTGATCAGCGAGGTCAAATACGAGGGCCCACCGATTTCATTAAGTTGATTTTTGCGATCAAGTTCTTCGGTCAGGGTCAGCAGGTCAACCGGAATGCGTTGCTCGTGCAAACTTGTGAAGGCCTGCCAGATCCATTGGTGGCGGTGAATGTAAAAATCGTCGGCCTGCAAAAACTGGGCGACGTCATAATACACTTCAGGGTTAATAAGAACCGCCCCTACGACGGCTTCTTCGGCTTCTCGGCTGTGCGGGACAGCCGAAGGACTTTGAGCAGTGGGGGCGATATCTTCTGGCGGCAGATAATCGGTCATTTTTTCTTGGGCTTGTCCGGGTCGTCGTCTTTGGGTTTGTCTTTGTTTTTATCGTCGAGTTTGTTGAGATCGAGTTTGCCGAGAAAATCTTCGAACACGGATAAACGATCACTGCTGATTTCGCCGATCGGAGCGGAGCGCGTCGGGCCGGGACCTTGAGCGGGCGCCGCGCCGGACGATTCCATATCCTCCTCAGGCTTGATCTCAGCTGTCCTCATCACATTCTCGTCCACCAGAATGGGCACATGGGCACGTACGGCGAGCGCGATCGCATCTGATGTGCGTGAGTCTATGCTGATTTCCTTGCCATCCAGATCGGCGATGATGTTGCCGTAAAAAATATCTTCCTTGAGCGAAACGATCTCGATCCGTTTGATC
>JAKBYW010000202.1:0-2389 GCA_021840275.1 Chloroflexota bacterium
GGCAACTTAAGCAACAACCCGTGGATGCTCACAGCTACCCAATGCATGGCACCTGACTTTGGAGACTTGAATTTTGAACCCAATTCAGCATTCAGCAAGAACTCATCTAAGTACTTTGAAGATATGTGGAAAGAAGCCAATCTCACATCAAAGATTGCTAGCATATCTCCCAACTCGGGAGCTGACGGTTTTCCGCTAACCGGAAATGATGTTGACTTTGGGCCCCCATGCGCATGGTCAACTATTTCAACTGACAACCCCATCCAATATTATTTCCTTTTCCGCTCTAAGGATGGCGCTCTTCAAAAATATATCCTCAGAAACGATGTGGTCGCACAAGTAATGGTTGGCAACTGGGAGTATAAAGCACCCTACGAGTCACCTGTTATGTATCTAAAAGCTACCGTCAAGACAAACTGTGACGGAAAAGACTTTTGTCTGTATTTATCCGATGGACAAAAGGGCATTGGCCCACTTCCTTTGTTCGACGCAAACTCAAGAACCGCGTGCTTCGGTAAACAGGAGGATTACATTTGCCTCGCATTCAACCGCACGGACAGGTTACAGCTGATAGGATCGGGTGAAACCGTTTCTCCGTTAATCTACGATTATGCATATCCACTCTCTCCAACGTCAAAATAAAAGTTTCAAAATGCCATGGAGGTGGCAAAATGAAAATCAAAGTGTTTTTTGCAATCGCGATCGTGCTAATCGCAAGCTTGGCCTGCGGAGCTCTGATTACACCTGAGGGCGTATCAACACCTAAAGCGACTGAAGTTTACGAGACTTCTACAATTGAGTCGCCAGGAGGAAATGCCAGTTCTGCAGAACAATCAGGAACTTTTCTCTTTAAAATTTACAACTTGACGGAGGTAGAGGCCATCCCCCTATCCTCCGCAACTGCAACACCGGGATGGAAGTATTATCGAGCGCTCCTTACGATAGTCAACTCAACAAATACAATGCTGGCGTTTGGTGGAGATGCTTTTCCAACGCTTCAGTTTGAACCCTCAGACGCTGTGGGGGACACCGGAAACGGGGTACCTTTTGCAGGAGGATTGGGTGCCTATGTGGAAACAGACGGCAACATCAACTACCCGGCGGATTTCCTGGGCGTGCAGTATGACGATGTCAACCAGCGAAATCAGGATGTCCAGCAAACCGCTGGACTTGGGTTAGTAACCAGATTAATCCCTGCCCATTATGAAGCGAGTCGCTGGATGATGGTATCCAGCAGCATATTTGGCGATGATGAGTATCCAGGGTGGATCGAAGTATTTTTCGCCGTGCCACAGGCTATGCGGCCAACAGGCCTCGTAATAAATGGTCAACCTGCACTCTCATTGCAGAATGTGCCTAAAATAGAGGACAATCACCGCGCGGTAAACGCCAACAGTGCAGGCTATCAGACATTGCCGGCCACCGTTCAAATTGGGAGTCAGCTCGAAGCAACAATTGAACCCCTCAATCTTGCCGCCTCCGATACTGCATCATTTCGTGGGATTCTGATCGGACAGATTGTCTTCTCAAATCTGGATCAGACAACTAATCAGGAAGTCCCGAGGCCGTATGCTGCAAATTCAGTGTTAGATCTTGCAGATATATATGGTAGCATAACCTCGCCGTTCGCTTCTCCGTACGTAGGGAATCAGAATTGCCCAGCTGCATGGCCTGCAGTAGTTGGTCCGGGGCAAAAGATTTCCGTCATAATTTGCTGGGGTGTGGGCAGTTCAGGATCTCCATTCCTTGTGCCGAACGATCCCCTCCACCCGGTGACTGGTATGGGTGATAAGATGTCGTACATCCTAAGTATCATTCTGGGCACCTATCAAGGCAGCTTTCTAGGCACCGTTGATGCGCCTAAATGATAATCTTGTCCACTTAGCGCACCCGATTTAATAGTTGATACCGTACTTATCATCAAATAGTGTACCGCCGAGAGTCAACCGGTTGCATGGCATTTAAATATCTGGTTTAATTAAGTAATGCTACGAAGTGCCAGAAAAGTTATTGGTTTGGTGATAATTTTTCTTGCAACAGGATTTATTTTTTTCTACCAGTTTTTCGGCGTTCAAAACTTGGGACGAGAAAAAATTAACTGGAAGGAAGTGGCGCCATAGTATCAGAATATTTTTCCCGATCTTCTTTATTTTGATCTCGGGAAGATCTTTTTGATCAGATAGGCAATAAGTGTCAATACCAGGTAGAAGACAATGAAGAAAACTACAAAGTTAAGCACATAGTCAAAAATTTCTTGGCGGTCTTAGCATGCTTCGCGGTAAAAAACTGACACGGATTGAGTTCTCCGACAGCCTGCTAGTAAATAGTATATAATACAATCAATAGTCTTCTTATGAATAAAAACATTATACTCGGTATTTTTATCGGT
>JAKBYW010000202.1:2399-4901 GCA_021840275.1 Chloroflexota bacterium
CGGTTTTATTCTTACCGTCATCCTGGCCGGTATAGGCATAGGCGGCTTCCTTCTGCATCAAAAAGTGGCGGGGCCAATGTTCGGACTTCCCGGAGCCAATCAGCCGCAGCCGCAGGGCAACGGCACACTTTTCGGCTGCCCGGAATTGAAACTTGCCGGCACGGAAACAGTAAAAAACGGCGTTCCGTTTACGATTCAAAATACCGATTCCAAACCACATAAAATAAGTATCAGCGGTACGGAATATAGTTTTGCCGCGGGTGAGGAGAAGACCATAACCATCAGCAGCGGCTGGGGTAAGTATCAAGTCCCTTGTGACGGTTACGTCAACGTGGGCCAATTGAATGTGGGGAAGTAAAAAATACTAGCCACCTGACACTTTTAATTTGGAGGCGGTCGAGTAGCCCGAAACCGTAGGTTGAGGGCGTATCGAGACCAAATTTCAGACATTTTGTGCCTAATGTTGGTTTCGATACGACGGGAAAACACCGTCTACTCAACCAACGATGTATCCATGTGACAAACTGTCAGGTAGCTAAAAAAATATCGTTGTTACGAATGCAACAACTCAGGTGAATTAAGCGAATACTCTTCTTGAAACTGCTTGATATTTCTTCCTATGGTTTCAAGATTGCCCTCATCACAAATTTATTGACTCCACCAAATCGATATTTATATTCCTCATTGCCGCGCATGAAATCAAATTCATAACGGCCGTGCTCGCAGGCCCATTGGATCTGGTGTCCGAGCAGAACCCAGCCGGGGGAAAGTTCCATGAAGTCGCGGTTGACGCCGGAGTTGTAGCCCCACAGTTTATTTTTGTAATCGAAATTGACCGCCGCGGCGGCCTTGACTCCATCCACTTCCAAAAAGGCCAGCCATAAATAGCCGTTTTCAAACGCAGCGCGTACGGTGGATTTGATCTGTGCGCGCATACCATCCTTCAAGAACAGCGCCTTATTCGGGTCCTGTAACATCAAGTGGAAGAAGCCGTCCATCTCAGCCTCCAGGCCGGAGGAGTCTTCGACGATATAAAAGCGCACATCCCTTTCATCTTCGGCGGCGCGGCGCATTTTGCGTTTGATCTCGTGGCGCTGTTTCTTTTCGATGCCCGCCAGATACGCGTCGAAATCGCCGGTCAATGCAATGCGCGGCGTGGGACGATATATTTCCTGGCGATACGTCCAGCCGCGTCGTTCAGATTCAACTTTGAGGGCCGCCAGCGTGGGAGAAGAATCGGGCAGGTTGTACCAATCGAACGGCAGCCCGCTAAAGGACGCCGTCCCGAGCGGGTCGAGGGATCCGTTTGAGGCGAGGAAGTCGATCAGGCCTGCGAGAAAACGCGGCAGATCTTCGGCGCGTACGATCAGATCCAGATAGTCTGAAATCTCAATGCTTCCAACAAGCAAAAGCGCGGGGCGTCCATCGTGATCCGCTTTGAAGAGCGGAGCCATGCCGATCAGTCTTCCATTTTCAGAAGCAGAGGCCAAAACCAGTTCGGCCTGTTTCCATTCGCCGCCGCCGAGCGTGCCCCACCATTGACTTAAATATTCGTGCCGCAAAAAAGGCGTATCGGTGATGCCCGCTTCGACCAAGGTGTTCCATTCATGCGCGTTGATTGTAGAGAAATCTTTTTGTAAGGTGAATTCCATGTTTATCCTATGGTTTTCTCAAGGTCGCTTGACAAATCTATGATATGTCATTGCGAGGCGGTTTTTGCCGAAGCAATCCCTGCTTTAAACGGGTACGGCTCTTAAACCAGAGATTGCTTCGTCGCACACGTGTGCCTGCGGCAAAGTGCAGGCAGAACGCTCCTCGCAATGACATTTTCTGACCTTGAGAAAGCCATGATATTTGTCCAGTACCGGATGTTGTCGCCAGGATTTTACCAGTATAATGATGCAGGATATTTTCATTTCTTACCATGCCGCTGGATTTTACTCTCACCCCCATCCATCGTATCAACGGACAGGACCAATCCTCATTGCCGGGCCTTCTGGCCGCAGTGCCGCCTCGTAAAGTTGCGCGCGGCCGCGATCAGGATCGCTTGGTCGTTTATCTTTTACTGACCGGCAACGCAGTTTTCTCGACCGGCGAGTATGCGCAATTTGCCAGCCGCGCGGCTGTGACATTTTATGAAACACAAGGCACGCTGACTTCCGCGTTGCGCGCCGCGGCCGAGTCGATCAACAAACCGCTGCTTGAACGTAACAGGACCACCAGCGGGCACGGCCAATATGCGGTTGGACTGCTGGCGCTGGCTGCCATCCGCGCAGCGCAAGTGACGTTTTTGGTCAGCGGCCCGCTGCATATTTTCACATTGGGAGCAAATGGCGCAGCGCATATTTTTGATACATCTTCGGGCAAGGGACTTGGCCTCAATGCCACGACCCCGTATCATTTTTCGCAAGCCGCGCTGCAACCCAACGACCGCTTATTGCTCACGGGCAAAGTTCCATCCGCCTGGGGAAACACACTGAATGACGCCAGCCCGGCTTCGCT
>JAKBYW010000203.1:0-4895 GCA_021840275.1 Chloroflexota bacterium
TTTTCTATTGAGGCATCACGGGCCGCGCTTAACAGGCCGCGCTTGACTATTGTGAACAGGTATAATTCGCCCATCTTTTCAAAACGAGCAGACATGAAAAAATATTTATACTTCACGGTTTTTGTGTCCGGCATGACCACGCTGACCGCCGAACTTTCGGCCTCGCGCCTGATCGGAAATGTTTTTGGGACTAGCAACCTGGTGTGGGCCAGCATCATCGGATTGATCTTGATCTATCTCACGGTCGGATATTTTCTCGGCGGTCGCTGGGCAGACCGTTGGCCGGACGCGGCCTCGATGTATCGGATGCTCGCCTGGAGCGCGTTCACGCTGGGCATTGTTCCATTTATTACCAACCCGGTTTTGAAATTTGCAGCCAAGGCTTTTGAAGGACTGAACGTGGCGGTTTTGCTCGGCTCGTTCGCGGCGGTGCTGATCTTGTTCAGCATCCCCGTCACGCTGCTCGGCACGATCTCGCCTTACGCCATTCGCCTGCTGGTGGACGATACCAAAAGCGCAGGCGTGACCTCCGGCACGATCTATGGCATCTCGACCCTCGGTTCTTTCATCGGGACATTTTTGCCGGTGTTGGTGACCATCCCAACCATCGGCACGCGCAATACATTTTTGGTTTTTAGTTTGCTCCTGTTATTTGTTGCGCTGGCCGGGTTGGGAAAATTTGGCTCACGCAAACTTCTCCTTCAACATTTGTGGATGCCAATCGTGCTGGCTTTGCTGGCTTTCTTTTCGGCGGGGCAATCGCTGAAAAATAATACCGGACAGATTTATGAAACCGAGTCGGCTTATAACTATATTCAAGTTCAGCAGATAAATGGCTACACGCTCCTGCGACTGAACGATGGTGAGGGCATTCATTCAATCTATAATCCAAACACTTTAAATTATGGCGGACCGTGGGAGCAATTTTTGGTCGGACCATATTTTTATGCAAACATGCAGCCATCGCAAGTGAAACGCATGGCGATTGTCGGCCTGGCCGCCGGGACCGCTGCGCGTCAGGCCACGGCTGTTTACGGACCAATCCCGATCGACGGCTATGAGCTTGATCCAAAAATTATCGATGTTGGAAAAAAATATTTCGGCGAAGACCTGCCCAATTTAATTGTTCACATCGGCGATGGACGTTGGAATCTCAGCCAGAGCTTATACAAATATGACATCATTGCCGTGGACGCCTATCGCCCACCGTATATTCCTCCGCACATGACGACGGTCGAGTTTTATCAAATCTGTTTCGATCACTTGACCGATACCGGCGTGCTGGCAATCAATGTTGGCAGTGTCCCCGGCGACCGCCGATTGATCAACGGGCTGGCAACCACGATGGCGACAATTTTTCCGTCCATCCACATCATGGATATTCCCGGCACATTGAATACCATGATCTTCGCCACCAAGCAACCGACCACTGCTAATAATTTTGCCACCAATCTCTACCTCTTTTCTCAACGCACAGACATTCATCCGCTTTTGCTGACGGCCATGCAAACCACATTCGCCAACATGAAACCCGGTTATGAGACCACGCAGGTTTTCACCGATGACCGCGCACCCATCGAATGGATCGTCAACGACATGGTCATCCGCTTTGCGTTGAGCGGCAAATTGAATGGATTGCAACAGTGAGCATTTCTCATAAAACGATTCAACACAACCCTCAAAGAACAAAGGGCTTAGACGCGAAGACGCAAGGAAGAAAAAAAGAAACTTGGCGTCTTTGCGCCTTCGCGTTAAATGCATTTATGCGGACAAAAAATGATACATAAACTCTCCCCCATTCTTTCCTGGCTCATCACAATTCTGACTCCGTTGATCCTCCTCGGCCTTGGTGTGCGGCTTTTGATGACGCCGCTTTTCCCGAATATCGAATATCGCCTGCCCTGGTTCCCAAAAGATGATTACGGCTTCACCATCGCTGACCGTCTGCACTGGGGACCGTATGGAATTAACTATCTTCTCAACAACGCCGACATTTCGTATCTCGGCAATCTGAAATTTCCCGATGACTCGCCGCTCTTCAACGAACGCGAACTGAGTCACATGCACGATGTCAAAGGCATGACGCAGGGATTCCTGCGCATTTGGTATCTGACGCTCGCCATCGTGATCCTGCTCGGAGTGTGGGCATGGCGCAAGGATTGGCTATCAGATTACCGGTCCGGGTTGATGCGAGGCGGATGGCTGACACTGGTTCTCGCATTCACCATCGGCATCGTCGCAACGCTCGGCGCGAGCGGAAATGGTGACATGTTCTGGACATTCTTCGAGGATTTTCACGGCCTGTTTTTCAAGGGCGACACGTGGCTGTTCCCATATTCGGATACGCTGATTCGTTTATATCCGCTTCAATTCTGGCAGGATGCGGTTTTATATATCGGTCTGATCGCGGCGCTCGGCGCACTCGGTCTGGTGTTTGGTTTGAAGCCGCGACGCGCCAAGGCATGATGGTTCAGACTACCAAACCATGATGTATAATCACAAACAAGGAGCCTACGATGGTTCAAAACGACAAAACCATATTGCCTGACACTTTATCTTTGGAAAATCGCATCGCCCTCGTGACGGGGGCCGGACGCGGCATTGGACGCGCCATTGCACTTGAATTTTCGCGGAGAGGCGCGTCTGTTGTTTTGAATTACAACAAATCCACTGAGGCCGCTGAATCCTTGTCGGCTGAGATTCAGGCCGCAGGCGGAAAGGCCGCCGTCTTTCAAGCGGACGTGTCTAACTTCACACAGGCGCAAAATCTTGTGAAGTTTGCCGTTGATACTTTTGGCGATTTGCACATTCTCGTCAACAACGCGGGCATCACGCGCGACACACTAATCATGATGATGTCCGAAGAAGATTGGGACTCTGTAATTGCCACAAATTTAAAAAGCACATTCAATTGCTCAAAGGCTGCCGTCAAACACATGATGCGAAAACGTTACGGGCGCATCATCAACATCGCATCGGTGGCCGGACAAATGGGCAACCCCGGACAAACCAATTATTCCTCCTCCAAAGCCGGACAGATCGGATTCACAAAAGCATTGGCGCGTGAAATTGCGGCGCGCAACATCACCGTCAACGCCATCGCTCCCGGTTTTGTGGACACGGAAATTCTGGATGCCATGTCGCCCGAAATTTTGGAAGCCGCGCTCAAAATGGTTCCGCTTGGACGCAAAGGCAAGCCCGAAGAGATCGCTTACGCCACCGCATTCCTCGCCTCCGACCAGGCCGCGTACATCACTGGTCAGGTTCTCGGCGTGGACGGCGGCATGGCGATGATGTAATCAATTAATATGTCATTGCGAGGGCCTTCTTTGCCCCGAAGCAATCTCCCACTTAATTCAGAAGATTGCTTCGCACAAATCGCTCGCAATGACAGGAGAGAAAACAATGACAGATAACAATCGTCCGCCCGGCAAGACCACCGTTGCACCCGAAGTGTTGACCAGCATCGCGCGCATGGCCGCCTTGAGCGTGCCCGGCGTCAGCGGGCTGGCGCCTGTCTCCGGTGGAGTCAACCGCATCTTCCGGCGCGGCGCGAACGACGGCGTGCAGATCAACATCCACGAAAATACGGTCTTTGCTGATATCTATCTCATTCTCAAAGAAGACATCAACATCCGCGAAGTGAGCCGCAACGTACAGCACGGCGTGGCACGCGCCATTCAGGAAATGGTCGGTATGGAAGTTGCGCAGATCGACATCCACATCGAAGATATTGATTACGAGGAAGCCGAGGCTTAACTCTTATGAAGTCCCGCACCAGGGCGCGTAGTATTGCCCTGCAAGTACTTTACGAAATTGATATCGCGAACCACCCTCCAGCCGATATTCTGAATCAACGGCTGGAGGAAACTCCGCTTACCGACGAACTGGCAGAATTCTCCCGCCAGATCATCTTCGGGGTTCTCCCGCTCTCCCAGGAACTCGATCAGATCATCGCCAAATATGCGCCCGAATGGCCGCTCGACCAGATCGCGGCCATTGACCGCAACATTCTGCGCGTCGCCTGCTGGGAGTTTGCCGTGCAGGGCGAGACGCCCGTCAAGGTTGCCATCAACGAAGCAGTAGAACTGGCGAAGATGTACGGCTCGGACAGCGCGCCGCGCTTCGTTAACGGTGTGCTGGGCAGCCTGGTCGAACATCAACACGAAATCAAACAGCAACTCCACTCGATTACGAAAGAAAACTAATTATGGAAATATTGGGTATCGGCCCATCCGAGCTTTTCTTTATCGTTGTCATCGCCCTGATCCTGCTTGGTCCAAAAGACATGCAAAAAGCGGGGCGCACTCTCGGCAAGTGGTTAAGACAAGTCGTTACATCAGACGGCTGGAAACTCTTTCAACAAACTTCGCGCGAGATCCAAAACCTTCCGACACGTCTGATGCGTGAAGCATCGCTGGATGAATTGAACAAGGAAATCAAGGATATTCAAAAAGATGTGAGCGGGTCAATCGGCGCGGTGCAAAAAGATCTTCGTTCAGTTCAATCCATTCCTATAGGGAATCCACAACCGCCTCAAGCCGACGAACTAAAGCGGCCCGCCGTTTCTGAACCTGAGAATACAATCCTGTCTTCTCCCCCACCCCCAGCCAGCGACGAGGATAAAAATGCGTAAGTTCCTACGCGGCCTGTGGCGCATCGTCACCTTCCCCTTCCGCGCCGTCGGGTGGATTTTGACCCTGCCTTTTCGCGCAGTGCGCGGCATACACCGCTTCATGGCCACCGAGCCGGAGGAACATTCGCTGGGTGATGTGTTCAGCGACCTGGCTCAAAACGAAAAGGCGCGCCAATTATTCTGGGATCAGGTCGAGGCTTTGCGCGGACATCTTCTGCGCTCCCTGTTGGGACTGATCGTTGGCGTGGGCATCGCGTTC
>JAKBYW010000204.1:0-4885 GCA_021840275.1 Chloroflexota bacterium
TAAATATCTGCCATATCATACCAGCGCGGCAGATCGGTCTGCGAAACCTGTCCGCCGAATTGTACACGATCGAGCACGCCGCCGTTCAACAGGATATTGCGAATGGCGTTGCTTTGCGAACCGCCTCCGAGCAGGAGCAAGTTTACATCATCCCGCTGTCCCGCCACTTTGACAAACGCTTTTGCAAGGACGTCCACGCCGTAGCGCGTTTCCCAGGAACGGTTGCAAAAAAGCGTGAACGATTTACGATTTACGATTTGCGATTTGCGATTTTTCGTAGCTAATGTTTTTTTGCTAACTGTTAACCGCACAGGGCTAAAGCGCTTTAAATCCACGCCCCATGGAAAGACAACCGTCCGCTCCGGATTCATTCCATACTCGACGGCCTTGTCACGTGTGACGTTCGCGTCACTGGTGAAGTACGTGGTATTGCGTAATACGTAATGCGTAATACGCTTCATCCATGAATTTTTGTTGACATCCTCCAACAAGTCAAATCCCCACGACATGGTCAGGATCGGACGAAAACCTGTCAGCACGCTGAGAAAGGCGCACGTTTGGATCGGGCCGGCGTGGATGAGATCGGGTTTAATCGCGCGGATGATGCGCTTCAAATCCAGCACGAGACGCGGAACAGCATGCCAGCGGAATCGACTCTGTCCGCCCGCCCAAAGAATCTGCTGGATATTTGACGGCACGGGACGATCCTCGACCTGACGCAGGTTTTTTTCCAGCTTTAAATAATAGATTTCATGCTCCGTTTCCGATAAGGCGGAGAGGAAACGATGGTCATGAGGCGTGTAATCTTTGGAGAAATAAAGGATTTTCATAAATTTAGTTGGAACGTTCACAAGTTCGTAGGTTTGAACGTTCCGACTTTCCAACTTGTAAACTTGGCAACCCTTTCATGCGCCCAGATCCGTCCAACGCAATTCTTTTCCAAACGGAAGGTCGGTCAGCGCCTTTGTGCCGATCACGTTCTGGATTTCATGCGGCTTGATCGCGCCGGGCGTAGCTGGGCGCAGAACGTCGATCATGTCACGCGTAAAAACTTCACCGGTCTTGATGTCACGCGCGGCGCGTAAACAACGTCGCTGAACAATAGCGGTTTGCGCTTCGTTATCGGCAACGAATTTATCTGACGAACCCAGCGCGCGTTCGAGCAGGCGCGTCTCTTCGACCATCTTAGCCCAGTTTTCTGGATTCATGGCAAATTTATGGTCAGGCCCTTCACGATTATTACTATCAGTAAAGTGCCGCTCAATAACTCTCGCGCCAAGTGTCACAGCACCCAACACAGGAGCAACAGAATGGGTATGATCGGAAAGACCCAGGATCACATCAGGGAACATGGTAGCGAATGTCTTAAGCACGTTCAAATGCAAATGGTCGTAATTATTCGGGCTGGCGGTATAGTTAGTGTTGCACTGCATCAGCACCAATTGCTTATTGATCGCCAAAATAGCGTGGACGGCCCTTTGTACTTCGCCAATATCCGATGCGCCCGTAGCAATAAAAAATGGTTTGCCTTTACTCGCCATGCGCTCCAGCGCCTCAATCCAATCAATTTCACCTGAACCGGCCTTATACATTTCCACATATTGATCCAGAAAATCAATGGCATCGAAATCGTATGGCGACGAGAAATAGTCAATGCCTGCTTCGTTACATTCCTCAGCCAAAGTTAGAGTCCATTCAAAAGGAATGGACGCGCCCTTGTAAACTTCGAACACAGATTTTTTCCACGCAGCCTGATGGCTGACTTGTGAGTTCATGTGGGTGAAGCCATAATCGGAAACAATCTTGGGAGCGCTGAAATTCTGAAATTTAGCGGCGTCCGCTCCGGCGTCCCGCGCGAGGCGGATGAGCATTTTGGCGCGCTCAAGATCGCCGTCATGGTTGGCAGCAATGTCGGCAATAAAATAAGTCGGGTGCTTGGGTCCAATGGTTTTGTTTCCAATTTTTATGTCCATGGTTTTGCTCCGTGTGGAAAAGTCTGTGAAAATTAGTGGGTTTTCTGTGGATAACCGGAACTAATTCCCGGCAAATTGTTGATAACTGCGGATTTTCTGTGGATAACCCTGCTGGTATTGTGCATAAAACTCCTGCAAACCTGTGGAGAAGCTGGGGAGTGGATGCCCTAAATCTGTGGACAACTTGTGGGTAGAAAGCCACAAGTTGTGGGAACGGCGTGCGGTCAGATCGGAGCTGTCAACGGACTGCGGCTCAATGAGGCTTTCCCTCAACCCAAAGCGACGCGCCACTTCCACCCCAAACTGGTACTTGCTCATGGCCCGCGGCCCGACGGCATGATACAAACCATGAAGGCCCTTCTCAACCATTTCCAACAGAGCTCCGCCCAAATGATTGACCAGCATCGGGCAGAAAATCACGTCCATGAAACCGTTGACGGTTTTGCCTGCGCTCAACCTATTGACGAAAAACTCCGCCAGACTGCGCTTTCCGCTCAAGGACCAGCCATAGAAATTGACACGCGCCACAATTGCTAATGGATTGACCTGCAAAACGCCGCGTTCACCTTCAAGCTTGGTCTGCGAATAAACGCCAATGGGATTGGGTATATCGTGTTCCGTGTAAACCCCATCCTTCTGACCGTCGAACACGGCATCGGTGGAGAGGTGCACAAGACGGATTCTGCGACGGCCGCAGGCATCCGCGATTTGCGCGGGAAGTTCGGCATTCATTTGATAGGCCAGGTCGGGATCAGATTCACAGGCTTCGAGATTCGCCAGCGCCGCGCAGTGGATCACGGCATCAGGTTTGGCGTCATCCAAAACGCGGTGAACCGCCGCCGGCTCCAGAAGATCGGCTTTGATCAGTTGAAACGGCACAGACGCGAGTTTATTGCGGTCCACGCCTATAACATCATGCGTGGCCACCGCATCCAAAGCCAGATTGAGACCGAGGAGTCCGCTTGCACCGGTGATCAAAATTCGCATGGCGATATTTGATATTCGACAATTCGACGAGTATCGAATAATCGCATATCGTTCCTATCCTTCGAGCTTGCCTGTTTTATACATCTCTTCGAACGGTGCAATATATTTCTTGATGCCTTCAAGGTCGAGCCATTCAGTGTTGTTATCGCTCGAGTAACGGAAACCATCGCTCAACAATTTCCCGCGGCTCTGCCACGAGTAGCCAAACCAGAAAGCCTCGGCGGGCTGGACGACAAACATCTTCTCCAACTCAACTGTGTGCCGCGACTCGTCCTCGGAGATCATCACCTCGTGAAGTTTCTCGCCGGGGCGGATGCCGATAATGTCGATCTTTGCTTTGGGCGCAATGGCCCTGGCTAAATCCGCCACATTCATGGACGGAATTTTCGGCACGAAAACCTCGCCGCCTTCCATCTGTTCGATGCAGGAAATCACAAAGCGCACGCCCTGTTCGAGCGACAGCCAGAAGCGCGTCATGCGGTCATCTGTGATCGTGACCTTGCCGGACTCGCGTTGCTTGAGGAAAACGGGCACCACCGAGCCGCGGCTGCCGACGACGTTCCCGTATCGGACACACGAATAGCGGGTCGCCGTACCCGCCGCGTACGCGTTGCTTTGAACGACCAGCTTCTCGGCTGCAAGTTTGGTCGCGCCGTACAGATTGACCGGGTTGACGGCTTTATCGGTGCTGAGCGCCAAAACTTTTTTCACACCCGTGTCCAATGCGGCCTCCATCACATTGCTGGTGCCCATGATGTTGGTCTTGATGGCCTCCATTGGATTATATTCACAGGCCGGGACCTGCTTCAACGCCGCGGCGTGCACAACAATATCCACGCCGTTCATGGCACGGATCAGGCGATCTCGGTCTCGAATGTCTCCGATGAAATAACGCAGGGACGGATGATCGAATCCAGCGGCCTGCATTTCATACTGCTTCAATTCATCGCGGCTGAAGATGATGAGCTTCTTCGGCTGATAATCCTTGAGCATGATCTCAATAAACTTTTTGCCAAAGGAGCCGGTGCCGCCGGTGATAAGTACAACTTGATTTTTCCAGTCCATAAAGCCTCCAGAATAAGAATGGTTTGAGAATTATTTCCGTAACACAATCAACGGATACTGCCCATTCTCGCCGAAGAAACGCGGAAGGCGTTCCTCCAACCAAAACACAAAGCGCAGGAAGGCCCTGCCGCCCAACTGCGGACGCACGAACCAGCGCATGAAGCGCGGACTGAGACTGCGCCAGGGATGAATCTCGAATTTGACCGCGCCCTTCAATTCCTTTTTCAACCAGCCCGGCGTCATCTTTTCGATGAACGTGCCTTTATGATCCCGCTCGGCAGTCCGTTGCTTTTTCCACTTGGCCGGATGTCCGCTCAACGCGCTGGTGACATAGATCAGCGGTTCAGCCAGCCACATCAAAAACGGATTGTTCCAGCCGTTGACGATGGCCGCCGACCTCCCCACTTTCAAAACTCGCGTCAGTTCCAGATAGGCGCGCTTATGCTCGGTCAGCGGAAGATGATGAATGGTGTGCATCGAAACCACGCCATCGAAGGTATCGGGTTTGAAAGGCAGGTTGGCGATATCAGCCACAACGACCAGTCCTTTATCCCCAAGCCGCTTGCGCGCTTCCTTCAGTGCAGTGATCGAGAGATCAAGGCAAACGCGATAACGATAGCCTGCGGAATAGGTCAAATATTCAGGCCATTGAACAGGCCCCGAACCGGCATCCAGCAAAAAGTCGCCGTGCGAAGCGATATAACGATTCACACGCAAATGGCATTTATGAATATAGTCGCGTGAAACCGGACGCAGGTCTTCATAGCGGGCATTCTGGTATAGTCCCTCGCCAGCCTGCGACCAGCCGATCTGGTCATAAAATTCACGCACCTGTTGTTTTTTATTTTCCATGATTCACC
>JAKBYW010000205.1:0-4869 GCA_021840275.1 Chloroflexota bacterium
GCAGTGATCGCATATCTTCGCTCTCACTCGATCAACCCGGATGTTCAACGCGAACCGCGCGCCATCGACTGGTCGGCTACGCTTGAAACGGCACTCGCAGAGCAGAAGATGCACACGCTGAATAATTCCTACGGCGTCGAAGATACAAAATGGAAAAATTACCAGGGTTTATTAGCGACTCCTATTGTTCCCGGTTCAGGCGACAAACGGTTTATTCGCGATGTCCAGGGCGCAAGAGAATGGGATGACTTGCAAATCCTTCTGAGCGTCCTGCAGGAACTTGGCGCACAGCCCTTGATCCTAAGCCGCCCCATGAATGTTCATCTCTGGGAAGCACTGGGAGTCTCTGAAAAGGCTCAAAATACTTTTTACACAAAACTGCATGATGTCACTGCGCCTTACAATGTGCAGGTGGTCGATTACCGCGAATATGGTACGGATATTTATTTCAGCATCGATCAGGCCGCACACACCAGCCGGGAAGGATGGGTCTATGTGGATCAAACGCTTGACGACTTTTTTCACGGACGCCTTCACTAACCCCACAATAAAAACAATCCTGCTAACGCTTTATTACCTGGCAATCATCGCAGGTCTAATCATCATGTATGGCAAGGGTGATTTCTCCACGCCCAAGTTCATTTATCAGGGATTCTAGTTTAATGAACCTGTTGCAACGCATTGACCGTTGGAGCAAGGAAACGCCAAATCAGACCGCTCACATTTGCGGGGACCAAAAGCTTATATATTCTGAATTGAGCAATCGCTCCAATGCCCTGGCTGCTGTCCTCGCGCAAAAACTGCCTGCTGGCCACTCACCTATCGCGATGCTCGGGCACAAGGAATCAGAAATGCTGATCGCCTTCCTCGGAGCGGTCAAGTCCGGACATCCCTACATTCCTTTGGATAGCTCTCTTCCATCTCAACGTATCGACGCGATTATGGAGACTGCCAGCGTGTCCATGCTCTTGACCCCGGAACGGGTACGCACGTTAATCGCCGAATCCACTCCCGATCCATCCAGCTTCGAGATTCGCTACCCTGACTTAAATGATGCCTGGTATGTCATCTTCACATCCGGCAGCACCGGCGACCCTAAGGGTGTTGTCATCACACGCGGCTGCCTTGAAAGTTTTGTAGATTGGATATTATCGGAACAGCATTTTACAAATGGAAAGGAAATCTTCCTCAATCAGGCGCCCTTCTCATTTGATCTGTCTGTGATGGATCTTTATTCTAGTCTCGCAACTGGTAGCACTCTCTTTAGCTTGACAAAAGATGTGATCGCCGAACCAAAGCAATTGTATAAAGTTCTGGCAGATTCAAATATAACCGTCTGGGTTTCCACACCTTCATTTGCGCAATTATGTTTGCTGGACCCATCCTTTGACAAAGAGTTATTGCCTCGCACACACAAATTCTGGTTTTGCGGTGAAACGCTCACGCCGGAAGTGGCTGGAGGTCTGCTAAAACGCTTTCCAAACAGCGAAGCCTGGAATACCTACGGCCCCACAGAAGCAACGGTCGCAACGACATCCATCCGCATCGATCAAGATGTGCTGGCACGTTACAGCCCGCTGCCAGTCGGACGACCAAAACCGGACAGCCGGATTCAAATCTTCAATAACGGCGACCCGCTTGAAGGTCAGGAAAGAGGCGAGATCGTGATCGCGGGCGACAACGTCAGCATTGGCTACATCAACCGTCCGGACTTAACGTCGCGTGCCTTTTTCGAAATGGACGGCCTGCGTGCATATCGCACCGGCGATCTCGGACATTTTCAAGACGATCTGTTATTCTTCGATGGCCGGATTGATTTTCAGATCAAGCTGCACGGATACCGCATCGAGATTGGCGACGTGGAAAATAATTTACACGCCTTATCAGTTGTGCAGGATGCGGCGGTGATCCCCGCCATCAAGGATAGCAAGGCCGAATATCTGGCTGCGTTCATCATTTTGAAAAGCCGCCCGGCAAACACGGACTTTGAGATTACGCGCATGTTGAAGCGCGAACTTGGCGAACGCCTGCCTGATTATATGATCCCGCGTAAATTTATTTTTCTACAGCAATTTCCAATGACCACTAACGGCAAGACCGACCGCCGCAAATTGGGGGAACAGCTTTAGTGAATCCATATACCAGTTTTCTTTATTTTGGCCTTGCTCTTTACGTTCTCATCCCGGCCATCTTTGCAGGCTTCTTCAGAAGGATCTCCAAAATTTGGCTCGTGCTTGCAACGCTGCCGATGCTGGCAATCCAATATAACAACATTCGCGCGCTGACGCCAACAACATCCATCAATGAAGTTATATTAGTCGGCGTTTATGCGGTTTCGCAATGGATCATTGCCAGTGTTTTCTTGTTCTTCCGCAAAAGAAAATCGAACCGTTTTGGGTTTTATCTGGCCATCCTGCTCAGTTTGCTGCCCTTATTAGCCGCAAAATTTATGCCGTTATTTAAGGCCGATTACCAATTATTTTTTCTTGGACTTTCATACGTTACGTTCCGCAGCCTGGACGTCATCATCGGCATCCAGGATAGTGTCATCACTTCCATTGCCCCGCTTCAATACCTGACCTTTTTGCTGTTCTTCCCCACCATCTCTTCCGGCCCGATCGACCGATATAATCGTTTTGCAGAAGATTGGAAACGCGACAGAACCCGGGAAGACGTTCTTCAAGACCTCGACAAAGCCATCCACATGATCTTCACAGCTTTCCTGTATAAATTCATTCTGGCGGCACTGATCAAACAATACTGGCTGGACCCCGTGTCGCACGGAGCGGGAATCGTCACCATCGCATCCTACATGTACGCCTACACGTTCTATCTATTCTTCGACTTCGCAGGCTACAGTCTTTTTGCCATCGGGTTTAGTTATTTCTTCGGCATCCACACGCCGGATAATTTCAACCGTCCGTTCCTTTCGCGCGACATCCGCGATTTTTGGAACCGTTGGCACATGAGTCTCTCTTTCTGGTTCCGCGACCATATCTATAATCGTTTCATCTTCGCGGCGTTAAAGGGAAAGTGGTTCAAGAACCGTTATACAGCCTCATATCTTGGTTACATCATCACGATGGGATTGATGGGAATCTGGCATGGCACCGATCTGCATTACATTGTTTACGGCTTATATCACGGCGTCTTATTGGCAGTCACCACATGGCTGGATCGCCGCTATAAAGGCAACCGTCTGCTCAACGACAAGCGTTTCATCTGGCGAGGCGCGTCGATCCTGCTGACCTTTCATCTCATTGCATTCAGTCTTCTGATTTTCTCCGGACGGTTATTCTGACAACTGTCATCGCCCATCATTAAAAGGAGTTCGCAATGATGCTCCCAAGATTATTGATCACCGGATGCAATGGATTGGTTGGGAGAATTTTATGGGATCATCTGGGAAATGATTTCGAATTATACGGACTCGACCGTTCTTCCGGCGCGCCATCGGAGAAAATTTTTCAGGCGGATATTTCCAAGCCCGAACAAGTAGATTCGGTATTCAACCAAATTCCTTCGCTCACTTACATTGTGCATTTGGCTGGTGATCCACACGTGGAGGCGGATTGGGATTCTATTTTTGCCAACAATATCGGCGGGACGAAAAATATCTATGAAGCAGCGCGGCTGGCAGACGTGAAGCGAATCGTGTTCGCCAGTTCAAATCACGCAACTGGAGCCTACGAAGGATTTCCTCCCAGCCTGCATACCCTGCCAAAGCCCGCGCTCATCACAACTGAAATGCCCATCCGGCCTGACAGTTTCTACGGCGCCAGCAAAGCCGCTGGAGAGGCGATTGCCAGAATGTATTATGAACTTTATGGACTCGCGTCGATCTGCCTGCGGATCGGATCGGTTACAAGAGGTGATGATCCAACTCAAAACCCCCGTTATCAAAGCACGTGGCTTAGTCATCGGGACCTGGTCCAACTGGTGAAGAAAAGCCTGCTTGCAGACGTGAAGTTCGGAATTTATTATGGCGTTTCAAACAATAAGAAACGCTTCTGGGATATTTCGAAAGCGGAGGCTGAACTCGGTTATCATCCTGAAGATGATGCGTCACGAGCAATTCGTAGTGAGTAGGAAAGGGAAAGAGGAAAGAAAATGAACGTTTCTGACGCCATCCGCACCAAGCGCGCCGTGCGCAAGTTTCAAGATAAACCGCTGCCGAAGGAAATCGTCACCGCGATTCTCAACGCGGGACGCAGGTCGCAATCATCGAAGAACGAGCAGACATGGCAATTCATCGCAATTCAAGATAAAAAGATTCTCAAAGAATTATCCGAATGTGGACAATGGGCCGGACACCTCGCAAGCGCGGCACTGGCGGTTGCAATTCTGACCCCCAGCCCGGTCGCAAAATTCCAGACAATGTTCGACGCAGGTCAGGCCGCGGCCTTTATGCAACTCGCAGCTTGGGAACTCGGAATAGGTTCGTGTCCCGCTTCGATCTATGAAGCGGAGAAGGCGCGCCAGATTTTGGGATTCCCGCTCGAACTGCATTTGCGGATCGCGCTCTCATTTGGTTATCCTACAGATGAAGAGAAGTTGTCCGCGCCGCCAAAGAAAGGCGGACGGAGGAAGCTGGAAGAAGTGGCGCATTGGGAGAAATGGTAGAATCAAAATATGAAGACTACAATGCTTCCTGTCAAAACCAGAATCCATCCGACTGGTTTTCCGCCTGTAGCAAAAACGTTGCCGCAGGCGATTAAGCGCATTGTGTCCGAACTTAAGCCTGAGAAGATCATTCTGTTCGGCTCATACGCGTATGGAAATCCTACGCCGGATAGTGATGTGGATTTGTTGGTGATTATAGAGACAAAATTAACTTACAAAGAACGGTACTTATCTGTATCGCGATTG
>JAKBYW010000206.1:0-4841 GCA_021840275.1 Chloroflexota bacterium
GGCAATTGGCGCAAGTGGAATGGTGCCGACCCTGGTCCTGTTGGATTCGAAGGGCAAGCTCTTGCGTCCATCCATCCAGCAAAATGATGCCAGGGCGGTGGATGAGATTGCTGAACAACAACGCCAAACGGATGAATCGGAAATCCTGGCGCGCACCGGAAGCGCGATCACCCAGCAAAGCATTGGCCCGAAGCTGCTCTGGCTGCGTCGGCATGAGCCGGGTGTCGTTCGCCAGGCCGCCCACTTGATGGGCTCCTATGATTACATGGTTTATCGACTCACTGGCGAGTTCTCGATTGAACGAAACTGGGCGTTGGAGAGTGGGCTATTCGATCTGCAGCGGGAGGATTGGGACGATGCTCTTCTCAAATTGGCATCCATCAACCGTTCCTGGCTGGGAAAGGTCCATTGGCCTGCGGAAATCGCAGGCAAGTTGAGCGATCACGCGGCCCGCCAAACCGGTCTGCCAAGCGGAATCCCGGTAGTTGCCGGCAGCGCGGATCATATCGCCTCCGCTTTCTCGGCGGGGTTGTGTCAGGACGGCGACTTGCTGGTCAAGCTGGGAGGGGCAGGCGACATCCTCTTTTCGCTCGATCAGGCAGAGACCGACCCGCGTCTCTTCCTGGACTATCACGTAATTCCCGGAAAATTCTTGATCAATGGCTGCATGGCATCCAGCGGCAGTCTGATCCGTTGGTTCCGTGATCAGTTTGCGTCAACACTGGATTATGCCGAATTAGACGATCAGGCTGCGCCTCTTCCCGCTGGTTCGGACGGCCTAGTGTTGTTGCCATATTTTCTTGGGGAGAAAACACCTTTGAATGATCCATTGGCGCGCGGGACTCTAGTTGGTTTGACGCTCACCCATACGCGCGCCCATATCTACCGGGCGATCCTGGAGGGAATTGCATTTGGCTTTAAACATCATCTTGAAGTTCTGGCTGAACACAAGCACATTCCAAACCGCGTTCGTCTTACCAATGGAGGCGCGCATTCCCTGCTTTGGAGGCAGATTACGGCCGATGTTTTGGGACTGCCACTTGAGCAAATCGCACATCATCCAGGTTCATCGTTGGGGGCTGCCTTTGTCGCTGGGAAAGGTGTGGGAGCATTCAAGGAATGGAGTGAGATCGAGAAATTCATCGAGGTGAGCACGGTCACCCAGCCGAACATGCAAAATTATGAACGCTATCAAGCCTTGTTCAAAATCTACCGTGAAGTTTACGAAAACTTGAAAGGCACCTACCCAAAATTGGTCAGGATTAATTCTTGGGTTCAGGTGTAAGCGGACACCCAATAAAACAGGATGAGGAGAATGGATTATGCAATTAGACAATAAAATTGTCGCGGTCACCGGCGGGGGGACCGGCATTGGCAGGGCGATTTGCACGGCTATGGCCGCCGCGGGTGCGCGCGTGGCTGTGACTGACCTTAATCAGAATTGGGCCGAACGCGTGGCGGACGAAATCAAGTCTCTGGGACAGGATGCCGTCGCATTTAAATTGGACGTGACGGAGCGCGCGCAGATCGAGCAGGTTGTTTCAAAGATCGTGGCCCAATGGGGCAGGATCGACGTCTGGTGCAACAACGCCGGCGTCAGTTCCATGAAACGATTTGTCGATCTCACCGAGGACGATTGGAATTTCAACATGGACATCAATGCCAAGGGCGCATTCCTGTGCTCACAGGTTATTGCCCGGCAGATGATGACGCAGACTCCGCTTGTTCACGGGGGCCTGCGCGGCAAGATCATCAATACGGCCAGCATGGCCGGCAAACGCGGCAACGCGCCGTTCTTGGTGCATTACGTAGCTTCCAAGTTTGCCGTGGTGGGTCTTACACAGGCTCTGGCCGGAGAGCTGGCTGCCAGCGCCATCACCGTGAACGCGGTTTGTCCCGGTTATGTGCGTACCAACATGCAGGAACGCGAGGCGGATTGGGAGGCCAGCCTGCGCGGGATCACGGCTGACGAGGTGCGTCAGCTATATATCAACGACACACCGCTTCGCCGGCTGGAAACGCCGGAGGACGTGGCTGGTTCGGTCGTCTTCCTGGCCTCATCAGCATCCGATTTCATTACAGGTGAAGCCATCAACATCAACGGTGGCTCTTTCATGGAATGAAAGCTTTGATGTTTATGGCCGCCAAAGAAGGAGGTGCCTTGAAGAACAATCTATTTGTCAAACAGAAATAAAGCTGTTCGAGTATTTGTTATCGATATGTTGAAACCAATTGCTGATAAGGAGAATACTATGGCAACAAAAACTTCTACACCATCAGGAAAAGGCAGTATGTTTGTTCGAAATGCAACGGGTCTGGTTCGTGAACTGACTCCCTTCGATGCGTTCAATCTCGTGTTTGCGGCCATTTTGATCCCGGTTGGCATATCACAGGCGTTGAACTTTGGGGCTGCCGCCTTCCCCGGAGCGAACGTCGCTCTGGCCTTCGTATTGGGAGGCATTTTGCTCATGGGCTTTGCGGGTGTGTATATCTATTTCACGCTGGCAATGCCCCGCTCAGGCGGAGACTACGTCTGGGTCAGCCGAGCCTTACACCCGTTTTTGGGCTTCGTAGTGAATGTCACCCTGACCTTCGTCTTCGTGAACTGGGTGGCCTTTAACTTCACAGCGATGATGACCCTGTTCGTTCCGGCTGCGGCCTATGTCATGGGGTTGCCCGATAGCGTCAGCGCCTGGTTCGCAGTCCAGACCAATCAATTCATTGTCGCGACTCTCCTGACCTTGATCTTCACCCTCATCATGCTGCGCGGCACGAAGTTCGCGGCGCGTTTTATGATGGTGCTGTTTTGGATTGTATGGATTGGAATGGGCCTGTGGTATCTCGGGCTGATCGTAACATCCAACAGCGCCTTCGCGGCCAACTTCACGGCTGCCACCAATATCAATCCGGCGGACATCATCAGCACCGCCAAAAGCAACGGATTCGCCACTACATCGGGATTGAATCTGGGCATGACCTTTCTGGCCATGCTGTGGGCTTTCCAGAACCTGACCGGCTTTGAATGGACCGGCTACTTTGCAGGCGAGATCAAGAACGTGCGCCGGACGGTCATCACCTCCGTCTTGGGCGGCCTGGTCGCCGGTGCGATCCTCTACGCCATCGGTTCCCTGCTGGTCTACAGGACGGTCGGCTTTGACTTCTTCTCGGCCCTCTCTTATCTTGGCCTGAACGCGGCCAGTAAGATGCCCGCCGGTGTGAACTATGTTGTGCCTGCCCTGACACGCTTCTTCTCTCTGCCCGATCCAGTCAAGATTTACATTGCACTGGCCTTCCTGCTGTCCATCATCTGGTGGACTCCGGCTGGATTCCTGCTTGGGACGCGCAATCTGTTCGCCTGGTCTTTCGACCGCCTAGCTCCCGAATGGGTCGCGGATGTGCATCCCACTCTGCATACTCCGGTCAATGCCACCATCATCATTGGAATCTACATTGAGTTCCTTAACTGGATGAACATCTATGGCGGCTTGGGCGGTTATCTGGTGAACATCATCGCGGTGATGGCCCTGGCGTTTATTTTCGTGGGCCTGGCGGCTGTGGTCTTCCCCTACCGCCGAAAGGATCTCTACGATAATGCGCCCGAGGCGGTGCGCGCAAAGTTCCTCGGTATTCCACTGATGGTGATCTCCGGCGTCGTAACGATGGTAACATGGCTGTTTGTGTTGATCGCGGCCTTCACAGCCGCACAATTTGGGCTGAGCGTTACGCCGCTGGCTATGATCGAAGCCTTTATTGTTCCAGTCATAGCCATCGTATGGTATCTGATCGCGGTCGCGGTTCGCCGCAGCCAGGGCGTGGATATGACCCGCGTGTTTGCGGAAATCCCACCCGAATAGATCGACATGCCTTATACATCACCGGAACTGAAGAACCTCGCGCTACAACTTATCCAGGAGGCGGAGCAAAAAGGAGCAACGCTCCGCCTCCTGGGGGGGCTGGCTTTCTATCTGGCGAGTTCCCAGATCGCAGAGAACCCGATTTTACGCAGAGAGTATAAGGATTTGGATTTTGTGGTCAACCGGCGCGGCGCGCGGTTTGTCACGGATGCTTTTGTCGCGCAAGCCTGGGAACCCGACCGGCACTTCAATGCCCTGCACGGTGAAACGCGCATGTTGTTCTATTATCAGGATGAAATCCAGGCCGACCTCTTTGTGGGCAATTTCGTACAATGTCACAAGTTGGAGCTCGATAACCGCCTGAAGTTGAATCCGGCAACTTTGTCGCTGGCGGATCTGCTGCTAACCAAGCTGCAAATACATCAGATCAATACCAAAGATGCCAACGATATCTTCATGCTTCTCCTTGCGGCTGATCTTGTCCCGCGGCCTGATGAAAACAAGATCGACCTAAGCTATATCACCGATTTAACCCGCAAGGATTGGGGCTGGTATACGACCCTATATGATAATTTGGCATTCTTGCAGGAAGCTATTCCGGAAGGCTTACAAAAGCAGGAACGAACGCTCATCAGATTCAAATTACAGGAACTGAGAAACGCGATCGAAACGAGTCCCAAGAGCCTTGGCTGGCAGATGCGCAATAAAATTGGACGGCGCATCCCCTGGTACGATGAACCGGAAGAAGTCAATCGATAAAGAGTGAACATGGCCTTTAAACTGTTTTTTACCACTGACGTACATGGATCGGATCGCTGCTTTCGCAAGTTCATCAATTCCGCCAAATTCTATGGCGCCCAGGTGATTATCCTGGGCGGAGATATGACCGGCAAGGCAGTGGTGCCGGTTATACGGAACAATAGCAATACTTATATGGCTGATTTTTCCGGACACCCAAAGCAGGCGGAAGCCGACCAGCTCGAGAAC
>JAKBYW010000207.1:0-4803 GCA_021840275.1 Chloroflexota bacterium
GGATCCGATCGAAGTCCTGGCGTGCTGCGTATCGGCCGCGGATGCGTCCGTGGCCCGCACCCCGGACCTGCTTCCAGTCCTGAAACAGGCCGGCGTCGTCGACTCGGGCGGTAAGGGATTGTTCTTCATCCTGGAGGGAATGCTGCGGCACATCTATGGCGAATCGCTGGACGCTCCGATCTCATCCGTGCAACCACTTTCGTCAATGAATTTGGAGAATGCCATGCAGGAAGTTGAAGAAGGTCAGGATTACGAAGTTGTCGTGGACTTCTTCCCAAGTAATCAATTCGAGTTGCAGAGATTCTATGGCAGGCTGGAAGAGATGGGCACGTCCATTCAAGTGGGCGAAGGCGAAGGGATGTATCGCATGCACATTCACGTGCCGCTCGATAAACGTTACGAGCCGATTGATTACATCATGGGCATCGGCACGATCACTAAAGTAGCGATGGAAAACCTCACCGCCCAGATGGACGAGCTGGATTCAAAAACCAAAAGTTCGAAGCTCGAGTTGGCAACCATCGAACCCGGACAGATCGCGGTCGTGGCGGTTTCACCGGGACCCGGCTTGAGCCGCATCTTTGCCAGTTTGGGCGTGTCCGCCATCGTCGGCGGAGGCCAGACGATGAATCCATCCACCAAAGATATTCTCGATGCGTTCGAGAATCTTCCGACCGATAAAGTCATCATTCTGCCGAATAATAAAAATATTATCCTGGCGGCCGACCAGGCCAAAGATGTGACCGTGAAGAGCGTGCAAGTCGTACCGAGTAAAACTATCCCGCAGGGATTGGCCGCCATGCTCTCGCTCAACCCGGACGGGGATTTGGATTCCGTTGCCGAAAAAATGACCAGAGCCTTGAGCGCGGTCAAGACCGGCGAGATCACAATTGCCACGCGCTCGGTCGAGATCGACGGCGTGAAAGTGAAAGAAGGCCAGGTGATTGCATTGCTGGACGGCAAATTGGTCGTCTCTTCAAGCTCAGTCGAGGAAGGCGTATTGGCTTTCCTTAAAAAAGTCAAAGCCGAAACGTATGAGCTCATCACGCTCTTCTACGGCGAAGATTTTTCACACGCCGAATCGAATAGCGTGGCCGATCTGATCCGTGAAAAATATCCAGATCAGGAGATTGAAGTCCAGGAGGGCGGACAACCGTATTACCAGTTTATTATTTCGGTGGAATAGTGATCGGTAATTAGGAAATTGGGAGTCGGGAGTCGTGACGGTTTTGACTCCCGATTCTTTTTCTTCAAACAGTTAATAGACCTCTTGCAAAGTCGTAAATATATTCTTGCCGTCCATCTGCCGTCCGAGAATTTTCGCTAGTCTTCACGAATTGATCTTTAAAATTCGCGGGAATTCGCGCAGATTAGCGGATGACAAAACAGCGATACATCACTTATGCAAGAGATCAAATCTGTGAAATCTGTGGATTATTTTGAATAAAGTCAAATGTGAAATATCTATGGCTGGAACAATGAAATTAGGCCTTGTTACCGACTCGACCTCTGACCTTCCCCAATATTTGATCGAACAACACGAAATAGAAGTTGTGCCCGCGATCTTGATTCTGGAAGGCAGGCAATACGCGGATGGACAGGGTATCTCACGCGAAGAATTCTATGCGCGCCTGCCGGACTTCAAAACGGCCCCCACGACCGCGGCGCCCTCCATCGGGGAATTTTCTGAACGCTATGAGAAATTGCTCAGCAAAGGCTGCGACCATATTCTCTCGATCCATGCTGCGGGCGCGCTGACGGCCATTCTAAATGTGGCGCGCCAGGCTGCGGATGGATTTCCGAACTGCATCACAACGATAGACAGCTTGTCTCTTTCAATGGGAATCGGCTTTCAAGTTCTCGCTGCCGCCGAAGCCGCCGAGAATGGACTCAAGGCCGCGCTCGCCGCCATTGAATCGGCGCGCTCGCGGCTGAATGTTTTCGCCGTGCTGGACACATTGGATTATCTACGCCGCAGTGGACGCGTCCCCGCCGCCGTGACGATGCTCGGATCAGCACTGAGCATCAAGCCACTGATCGAAGTGGCGGACAGCCAGGTCAAAGCCATCGGCGCGGTGCGGACAACTCGTCAGGCCAACGAACGCATGATGAATTTTTTGAAATCTTCGGGAAAATTGGAACGGCTGGCGATTCTGCACACCGGCGCAGAAGCGCGGGCGCGTGAGTTCCTGCGCCAGGTGATGAACGAGATCAGCCAGTCTGTGCCGCGCGAGATCATGATATTGAACGTGACCACTGTGATCGGCACGCACGCCGGTCCGAACGGGTTGGGGTTCGCGGCGGTGAGGAAGTAATAGTTTGATTGGGCTTGAATCAATAAGTTAGCAAAAGCCTGTCTGAAACCTTTTCCCCTTCAAGTGTTTTGCCGTTCATTTGAAAACGTTTAAGCATCGAGTGGCCGATATCAATCATGATTTCATGCTTAAACAAGCCATTAGGAATAGGCAAATCACAAATCATATTGCCCGAGCGTTTAGTCCCATCAATACTAAGAGCTACATAAACGCCCCTTGATTTACATTCTTGAATGACAAAAAGAAGATGATCTAAACTGAATGCTTGTGCGCCGTACAAAATTGCTTGACTATAAGTGTAAGGCGGGTCACAATATACTAGATCACCGGGTTTAGCTATATTCATAGCTTCTTCAAAATCTAGGTGCAAAAAGGTGGTTCCTGAAGTTCGCTTATGCCATTCATCAACTCTTCGAGCAAAACTTTCTGGAGAAATCGGATTGTGAATACCGCATGGCGTGGACATATAACCATCTGCCTTGCGAAATCGAACAACCCCGCCATAACAAGAACGCGTCAAAAATAGTAAATCTGCGCCATTTGGATTTTTGTTATAAGATGCTTTGATTTGTTCGTAAACTTCAACTTTAGTACTTTCTGCCATCTGTTCCCAACGAGAGCGATACCATTGTTTGACTATTTCGGGAGAGTCTTTTAGTGTCTGCCAGATTTCAATGAGTGGAGTGAAGGTATCAGAGGCGATAGCGCTCTTTGGAACTAAAGTGCCGAGAATACCACCACTACCCAGAAAAGGCTCAAAATACGTTCCGAATTTAATGGGAAAATAAGAGATAATCTCATGGGCAAAGCGTTGTTTACTGCCAATCCACTTTAAAAGAGATGTGTTAAATGGTTTAACTTGGCGCGTTTTATTCGTGCCAGTTTGAAATAGATAAAGTTGAGATGTATCTTTCAGCGTTTTCATAAGCATCTACTATACCATTATTCTTTTTAGAGAATATCCTAATTTAGGATATTTGTCAATAGGTAAGAAAATGAAAATTTCAAACATAAGTCATCAACAAGAGAAACTACAAATATTGCTTAGAAGAATTCGCCAAGATAAAGAAATTCGCCAAATTGAATTGGCTGAAAAACTAGGTGTGCCGCAATCATTTGTCAGTAAATACGAATCAGGAGAACGTCGTCTTGATATTTTGGAAATTAGGCAAATATGCAAGAAGGTCGGAATATCCCTAGAGGATTTTGTTCGACAATTGGAGGAGACTTTGAATGAAACCAAATGATACTTTCCAAAATTTGCCCAAGAATTTTTGGGCAAGTGTTCGCCTAATAAGCCAAGAGGTTGGCTATACTGAAAAGAAAACTGGGCAAATCAAAATTCCATCGGCCGACCAGATTGAATTTCGGCTTGAGAAATTTGGTATTGACTCTAATCGTCTTCTAGCTCAAAAAGCAGGAACCAGGAAGTTTGGAACGCTCTTGGAAGACTATTTTTCATACCGGGCAGATGTCCTGAATGGATATGCTGAACCACGATTGATGGATGCAAAAAGAGCAAAAGCCGTCTTCAAGAGTCATTTTTCTAAATTTCAACCAACACGACCTATTCCAATGAATAAACAGAAAGGCACAAAGAAAGCGCCTGCTTATTTAACAGGTCTTGTAAACATGCTAATTGAAGCTAATTCACAAGGCTTGCCTTTTGACTATGATCCACATCAGCTAACAATTATTACTAAAGAAGGTTTGCCGGTAAGAACTTTAGCTCGTCGTGTAGATGGCGCATTTCCCAGCAGCGTTAATCCTATAGCAATTTGGGAAATCAAAGAATACTATTACACAACGACTTTCGGAAGCCGTGTTGCAGACGGTATTTATGAGTCGCTTTTGGATGGATTGGAACTTGAAGAACTTCGAGAGCATGAACTTGTTGACGTAAAACATTATCTGATAATTGATGCCCATGATACATGGTGGAAACAGGGAAAATCCTACCTTTGCAGAATTGTTGACATGCTGCATATGGGCTTAATAGACGAAATTCTATTTGGTTATGAAGTAATTGAGAGATTGCCCGTTCTCGTTAAAGAATGGGTGCAGATTCTCAACCAAAGGTAGATTATCGGATTGCTAATGGCCTAATGGTAAAATAACTCTCATATGTTGCCTTCATTGGAGAAACTCCGCAAATTTTTTCGCCTTGAACACGGGAATGGATATAACAACACCGCCATTATCGGCGGTCTTGCCAAAATGCTCGACTTCTGGGAAGCCGAAGCACGCGCTGATGGCGTGACCGAGGAAGTCATTCAGGCTGTTATTTCGCGCCTGCGTTCTTACGACGGTCTGAAACCCGAAGGCCGCGCGGACGCGCTCAAAGGTCTGTGGAAACGCATCCAGAATCAGTATCCCGACGATCAGCAAAAAACTGCGCAAAGGGCTGAACAAAAAACACACTCTCCTCAAGAACCAAGGCCTCAACAAACCAGGCCTGAAGGTCAGGCCCAACCGCGTCCTGTTCAGC
>JAKBYW010000208.1:0-4786 GCA_021840275.1 Chloroflexota bacterium
AACGCATCAAACCTTCGTGTTTAAATGCCGTTATTAATGACTTTCACCACGTTAGTTAATACGGCGGGCCATAAACTTGAATGCCATAGAATTCCGTGTAACAGGCTGTCGCCCAGAACTTTGGATTATCGCTTGGACGATCAAGCGCCGCCCAATTATCCATCTTCGGAATAGTTACAGATTGCAGGTGTTCTGCGCGTGCCTGCAGGATTTGTGTATCGGCCTCGTCCCATTTTTGAGCGAATGAAATATATGCGTTCTGATTCTGATTCACATAAGCGAGAGTCAATATAGATGCTATTGCAATCATCAAACTGGCGGAAACAAGCAATCCGATCTCCAATTGAACCGACGAGCGAACGCGCCCAGCCAGCCTACTTCCAGTAAGAAAACCTGCATACATCCAAAATGCCACCAGCGCAAAAGCTGCAATGCTCAACGTACGCGCAGGCGGCGGCTCGGAATATCCGTATACAGCGGGCGGAATACAAATGAAAGACAGCGCCAACCCGCCCAGCGTCTGCGCCGGAATTGTCCACCAGCGCAATGTGATCTGGTTTTTATATCCTGTTCCGGCCCATGCGCTGACCAATATCGCGCCGATGAAGGCCGTGATTTTTTGCGGAGAGAGGAGAATATCCTGAAGAAAGGAGAGATATGCTCCCACGGAAATTTCCATCCACTTGATGAAGCCCGGAGATGAGGGAAAAGTGGCTTTTCGAATGGCATTGCCCGGCGCCAGCGCAATGATGATCATCGCTACAATTGCTCCGAGACTGGCGGCGGCCAGAAGTTTGAAGGTCGTGTCCATCTTTCTGCCGTTCGCAAACCAACGCAGACCGGCAATAAGAATCAGCATCATGAGCTGAAGCGCCGCAAACGTCTCGCTAAAACCTCCGTTTGCAAAGGTCAGGCCAAAGGCAAGGATGCAAGTCCACAACACAGCTTTGTCGGATTTCAGCCGCGGCACAAACCGTTGGAACAGGAGGGCATAGAGGCTGAATATCACCAAAGGCAATGAATACGAACGCATCCCATTCAACCAGAAATAAGACTGCGCGATATCCGGGCTCAACACGATCACGGCCAGCACGAAACTGGCTCCGATTGCAACCGCAGCGCCAACGCTTGCTGAACCAGGAACGATGATTTTCAGACTGGTGTAAACGGCGGCGATCGTGGCCACAAGCCAGGTCGCTATGGCGATGGGCGGAACCAAATGAGCGCCGTATGGTCCGAGAGTTTTGATCAGAATCAGCCAATCGAAGGCAAAGGCCGTGTAGCGTCCGCTCCAGGTGATGTACCAATACCAGATCGAACGTAGCAGGCCGAATCTGGTTGCGTAATAGGCGGAGCAGTAATCATCCGCCATAAAGCGCGTGTAATTGCCAAGATATGCAAACCCTGCCAGTGCGAGTGTCGCAAAAGCAATGATGGGAAGGGGAAGCCAGAATTGTTTTTTCCTAGTCATCGAGTTTGTATCTATTTTGATATTGCTTCGAGCAAATGATTTCAAACATTTACATCACTCAACGCGCCGAGCACTGACATCAGCGTCGGGTAATCATCTCTTAACAATGTGATGACTTCGTGTGTCGCTTTCTCCCGCCATGACTTATCTTTGTGCGCGGCGCTTGCTTGCTGAATATGCGCGGCGATGACTTCGCCAATCGGAAGTTCCTGTGAAGTCAGGATGTGACGGAAATAGCCGAACTTCTCGGTAAAGCGCGCCACATCCTTGTCGTCACATAGATAGATCACATCCAGACTCAGCGGCGGACGCGGTGGGAGCAGGTGATAAATTTTCGCATCCTGCTCGTATCCCACCGCCAGCACGGATATCTCCACGGGCACAATGCGCCGCTCGCGGTTGTCCTTCATCACCTCGTCGCTGACATTGTCTGCCGTGACGAGTTGGCGCACCAGCCCGTCATCGTCAATGTGAATGTCGTGGATGAGGCCATAGACTTGATAACCTGTTCCCAAAGGTGCGCGCACCAACGCGCCAAATGCAGGCGCATCGAGTTGATTGACGCGACATCCAGCGATAAAGCCGGTTGTGCCCGCGCGCAGTAATCGTCCGATTTCAATTTGGTGAGTCATGATTTATTCCTCTGTAGGGGCGACCCTCGTGGTCGCCCTTTGGGCAGGGACAAGCCCAGCCCTTACCGTCTTGTTCTTCCTTGCAAATCTTTTGCAGATTGTTTATAAGAACCTTCATCAGTTTCTTCATTGTTTCGGCGCAACTCCTGCTGGAGCATTTGCTCGATCTGCTGTTTCTCTTCCATCTTTACCACTGCAGTTTCATGCGCGCGATGCAGCAAATATGGATACGGCCTGTTACCCATCATTTTGCATTGCTCGACCAGAACGCCGTGGAGCAAATCTAACTTGTCTTTATCGTCCGCCACCCACTTGGGGACTTCCACACGCACAGGCCAGGGATGTCCGTTCGTGCCGACGTTTAGATAGAAGAAATGCAAGGACAATCCGCCTCTGTAATTCTTCTCCGAACTGGATTGAATCCCAAAAACCGCTGAACGATGACCGGGCGGCAATAATGGTTTTTCTTTTTCACCGAACAACCATCGGTCACTTACACCGCGCAAGGGATGAAACTCGCGTAGTTGTTGTAGATCGTCTGGCAGGGCAGTTGCTATTTCAAGCAGACGAACAACGAGATCGGCCGAAGGTTTGTCCACGTAACCGGCGGTCACCACGCCTCGTGTTTGTAAACGTGAGAGTACGCCGATATATTTTTGGACGAAGTCCGCATACGATTGGCTGTCTTCGCCTTTTGCGCCCCAAAGTTCGATCGGCCCATCCGTCATGGTGATGACCGCCCCTTTGATATCTTTGGATAACTTGTCGAGTTTGGTGCGCTCGGCGAGGTCGCGTTTCAGTGCCACCAGACCATCAGACATCGGAATGCCGTTTGGCAGGAGATCGTCGCCATAGAAAAGTTCGCTATCGGTCATAATTTCAGGAGTCTCGCCGGAATTTAATTTCATGATGATCGCGCCGACATTGACGAGACTGAATTGAATCGCCGCGTGCCTGTCAGGGTTGATCTGCGAACCGTCGGCGGCGATCAATGTCGCTTTCTTGACGGCCTGCGGCGGTGGGTAGGATGAAGCGAGTGATTCATTTACCGGTAACGCGCAGCGGGTGCTCGCGTCGGCAGCTTTGGCGGAATCCACTTTCGAGCGCAACAAATCAAATTCAGACGCGTAGGTATTAAGCAGGCTGCGAGCGAAGGCTTGTGCCTCCTCTTTTTTCTTTCGTCTTTCTTTCGCTCCCTGTCCAATTTCTTTAATACGTGTGTATATCTGCTGATAATCAATTGGCATATTATCTCTTTGAAATAGAACAAATGTACAAAGATTTTACAGGTAAATTGGATAAAATACAAGTCGTCTGCCAGGAACTTCTTTAAGCGCCTTGCGTCTTATGTGCGATACTTCAAAAGGAGAGAAAATGAGAATCAAGACTCTGTTTGTTTCCGTTATTTTACTTGCTGCGCTTGCATTGAGTGCCTGCGGCCCGGCTACGATCGTTGCCAACCCAGTACCGCCTCAGCGCACGATGAACGTCAATGGCACCGGCATGGTCATGTTGACGCCCGACATTGCCTACATCAATATCGGCGTGCATACGGAACTGCCCACAGCCACGGAAGCGGTTTCGTCCAATACGACGCAGACTCAGCAGGTGATTAATGCATTGAAGAACTCTGGCGTTGATCCAAAAGACATCCGCACGACCAATTTTAGTATTTATCCAACCACGCAGTATGACAAGCTAACTGGCAACCAAACCAGCACAACCTATGTAGTGGATAACACCGTTTATGTCACGGTTCGCAAACTCGACAAGCTCGGCGATCTATTGGACGCCAGTGTCAAGGCGGGTGCCAACAGCATCAATAGCATCCAGTTCGACGTGTCCGATAAGTCTGCCGCTGTCAAGCAGGCGCGCGATGCGGCTGTGAAGGATGCCCGCACCCAGGCCGAAGAGTTGGCTTCTGCTTCGGGCGTTACGCTCGGCGACCTGCAAACGGTCAGCTTTTACGACAGCATTCCCACGCCGATGGCGGATGCGTACGGCAAAGGCGGCGGTGGTAACGCTATGGCTGCGTCCGTGCCAGTCAGCGCCGGACAGTTGACCATCACGGTGACTGTCAATATGGTGTACGAGATCAAGTAGCCGCTTCTTTCTTCGACACTTCGACGAGCTCAGCTGTGCCTGCGGCACTGGCGCAGGCAGTGCAGGCTTGAACCGGCCTCCGTTATGGAGGCTGGTTCTTTGTTCTGCATCACTGCTGCCAAGCAAAGTGAGGCAGGTTATAATCCCTCCAACTTTTCCAGAGGAGGTTCTCTCATGTCTACTACTTCGCCCAAAGTCGGTTATATTGGTCTCGGATTGATGGGTAAGTCGATTGCCCGCAATATTCTCAAAGCCGGATTTTCGGTCGTTGTGCATAATCGTTCGCGCGCGGCGGTGGATGAACTCGTCGCGGAAGGCGCTATAGCCGCTTCATCCCCGGCGGTAGTGGCCGCGCAGGTCGATGTGGTTTTTACCAACCTGCCAGATTCTCCGGATGTTGAATTGGTGGCATTGGGAAAAAAAGGCATCATCGAAGGCTCACATCCCGGATTGATCTTCGTTGACAATTCCACCATCAAACCGGCCTCGGCACGCATGATCGCGGAAAAACTATCAGCCAGAGGTGTGCTGTCGCTGGACGCGCCCGTTTCGGGCGGAGACATCGGTGCGAAGAATGGCA
>JAKBYW010000209.1:0-4781 GCA_021840275.1 Chloroflexota bacterium
ATTCATCGGTGTAGCCGTGACCGGATTCCCAGGCGGATAATTTATCCACGCTGCCAAGATTTGTTGCCAGCGCATCCACGCGGGACTGTAAAGCGGATTCCGATAGATCGAAGCCCGCGGCCTTTGCGCCTTGCGCCAGCAAGACCTGCGCGATCAAATCTTCGATGACAGCTTTGCTGGCATCTGTGTCATTGACGGTTTTTCCGAGAGCAGTCTGTGCAGATTTATATCTCGCCAGTTCTGCCTTGAATTCGGCAACTGTAACCCCTTCCCCATTGACGGTGAGAGCCATCGGTTCGGGAGTGGCGGTTGGAGGCACGGGCGTGGACGTCGGCCCGATGGGCGTAGGCGTGGCCTTGGTCCCGAACAAAGGACCGCAGGCAGAAAGACCCAAGGTCAGGATCAAAGTCAAGTGGATCAGAATTATGCGGGAACGGTGAAACATCGTCCAGATTATACCAATTAAAAATTGTAGGGGCACAGCGTTGCTCGCTATGCCCCTACTGAGGGGTTTGGTTAATACTCCGGCATCGGAGGAGGAGCAGGCTTTTCCTTCTCAGGGATATCTGTGATGAGAACATCCGTGGTCAGGATCATGGCCGCAATGGAGGCCGCGTTCTCGAGCGCGCCGCGCACAACCTTGACTGGGTCAATGACGCCGACTTTGATCATGTCAACGTAGGTGTTTGTGAGCACGTTGAAACCGATATTCTTGTTCTTCTCTTCTGCAGCTTTGCGGCGGACGGTGTCAATGATGACCGAGCCATCCTGGCCGGCATTGGAAGCAAGTTTGCGGATGGGCGCTTCGAGCGCCTTCTTGACGATGTTGATACCGACCCGAATTTCTTCGTCTTCGGTAGCCTTCGCCATTTTGTCGAGTTTATTGGAGGCGTTGATGAGGGAAATTTCGCCGCCGGGGACGATGCCTTCCTCGACAGCCGCGCGGGCCGCAGAGAGGGCATCTTCGACACGATGCTTCTTTTCCTTCATCTCGGTCTCAGTTGCCGCGCCAACACGGATGATCGCAACGCCGCCGCTCAACTTGGCAAGACGTTCCTGAAGTTTTTCCTTGTCGTAATCGCTGGTGCTTTTTTCGATCTCAGCGCGAATTTCCTTGATGCGGCCTTCGATCTCGCTCTTCTTGCCCTTGCCGTTGATGATGGTGGTGTTCTCCTTGTCGGAGACGACCTTCTCAGCGCGGCCAAGATCGGCAATGGTGGCGGTTTCGAGTTTGCGGCCGGTCTCTTCGGAGATGACGGTTCCGCCGGTGAGAGTGGCAATATCCTGCAGCATGGCCTTGCGGCGGTCGCCAAAGCCAGGGGCCTTGACAGCCAACACATTGAGCATACCGCGCAGTTTGTTCAATACGAGCGTGGCCAGGGCCTCACCATCAATATCTTCAGCGATGATGACGAGTTCGCGCTTGCCAAGCTGGACGAGTTTTTCCAACAGCGGGACGATATCCTGCGCGGCGGAAATCTTCTTCTCATTGATCAGAACATAGGCATCCGCGATGATGGCTTCCATCTTGTCGGTACTGGTGATGAAGTAGGCCGAAAGATAACCACGGTCGAACTGCATGCCTTCGACGAATTCGGTCTCATCAGCCATTGACTTGGACTCTTCGACGGTGATGACCCCATCCTTGCCGACTTTGTCCATCACGTCGGCAATCAGTTCACCCACGTGAGTATCGGCGGCCGAGTTTGTGGCAACAGAGGCAATCTCTTCGCGGGTATCGATCTTGACGGCCATCTTGCGGAGTTCTTCCACAACGGTTTCGGTGGCCTGCTGAATGCCATGCTTGACCAACATCGGGTTGTACCCAGCTTCGAGAGCCTTGAGACCTTCGTTAACAATGGCATGCGCCAGCACCGTCGAGGTGGTTGTGCCGTCGCCGGCGATGTCGTTGGTCTTGGTCGCGGCTTCCTTGAGAAGCTGGGCACCCATGTTCTCGAACGGATCTTCGAGTTCGATTTCTTTTGCCACTGAAACGCCGTCATGTGTAATGGTTGGGGAACCGAACTTGCGGTCCACGCCTACATTGCGGCCCTTCGGGCCGAGAGTTGCGCCGACCGCGTTGGCGACGACATTCATGCCGGTCCTAAGCTTACGGCGCGCTTCTTCAGAAAATACAAGTTGTTTTGCTGACATGGTTTAATATCTCCTTAGCCTACGACCACAGCCAAGATGTCGCTCTCACGCATGATGAGCAGTTTCCTGCCATCCATCTTGATCTCGGTGCCGGAATACTTGGCGAACAACACTTTATCGCCGACTTTCAGATCCATGGGAACGCGCTGACCTTTATCATCGCGATCTCCGGGACCTGCCGCCAGGATCTTGCCTTCCTGCGGTTTCTCTTTGGCGGTTTCGGGCAGGATGATTCCGCCAGCGGTCATCTCTTCCTGTTCGATCGGTTCAACGATTACCCGTCCGCCCAAAGGTTTGAGCTTGAGCTTGCTTGCCATAATTCGACCTCCTGAAAAGTATTATTTTGGATAAGCACGAAATTAGCACTCTCTTATCCTGAGTGCTAACACTATGATACCGAATTCACAAGTTCCCGTCAAGATGGATATGTAAACTCTAACAAAGTTCTGACGCGGAAAACAGAAGCTGGATACCAAAACCAATTATGGCGTCGCATACGGTGTGGCCGTACCGAACAAATTCAAATCCAACGTGGATGTAGGCAATTCGGTTCCAGGCGTGACGGAAAGCGGTGTGCCCACAACGGGCGGGACTTGCGTTGACGCTGAACACTCCTGTTGAGCGACTGCAATACTCTTGACAATATCCAGGCGTTTCGCCAGAATATCACTACCTTTGGTTTCGATGTCAGTTATTATGGTTTGCGCCTGTGGACAATAGGTTGGATCGCGCGGTCCAAGCGCCGCCAACACCGAGAAATAAACATAATAATAATCTATGCTGCTCGCCGAGAGCGGCAAAGCGTTCACCGCAACGCTCACCTCCCCATTGGCCGTATTACAATCCCTTTCATAGCGAGCCTGGCAGCTTTCCAATGCTGTGCAACCTCTGACCGCACATTTTAAGACCGGAATAGAGCCTTCATAATTACGATTCTTGAAGAAGATAATACCCAGTTGTCCATAAATATCGGCGCTATCCGGTTTGAAATCCAATGCTTTCTGCGCATTGCGTGCGGCTGAAAAATATTCGCCCATCTGCGAATAGGTCTTCGCGATCGAAAGATAGGGCGTCGGGTCGTTCACTCCCAGTTGTTGGTTGATCTTGGCGGCCTCAGCGAAATATTCCAGGGATTTTTCGAACAATTGGTTCTGCGTATCCGAGTTCAGGCTTGCAAGCCCCAGGCGGCGGTAATTTGCTCCGGCCCGTAAATAGAGGGATGTCATGTTAGGCGTAATGGCAATCGCCTTGTCATATTCCTGGATCGCCTGATTGTATTCGCCCAATGTCTCGAGCACATAGGCATAAACGCGGTGAACGTCCATTGATGTTGGGTCGCGATTGATGGCCTGCTGGATGAGAGTCTCGGCCTGAGTCCAATTTTGCTGGTCGATGAGTATCTCGGCATAAAAAGCCATGGCTTGCGTGTTGGTATTATCCAATTGCTGGGCGCGCTGGGCTTCCTGTCCGGCTTGAAGCAAATAATCCTGAACATCCTTGTCGCTGACCAAAAGCGGATTGGCGTTCCAGTCAAGCGCAAAGGCCAGAACCGCATGAGCCGCGCTGTCATCAGGCGCGAGGCTAACGGCCTGCCGGGCAGACGCGAGCGCATCTTTTAAACGGGCTGATTGTTCGGCGTCCGTGATAAGCAGCGCAGAAGAATAGACTTGAATGCGCGCCAGCTTGGCCCACAGCTCGGCATTGTTCGGGTCTACCTTGGCGCCTTCCTTATATGCGAGAATGGCAGCGTCCAGTTTTCCGGCGCTGAAATCGGCGTCCCCTTCAAGTGTATAAGACAGGGATGTACGCGTAGGCTCTGGCGTCGGCGCGAAGGGCGACTTGATATCGCCTTGTCTCATCTGAAGGATCAGCCAAATTCCGCCAAGGGCCAGGAGCGCCCAAAAAAACATGCGATACACGCTGGATCCATTCCGACGCGTAAAAATCGGACGGCGAGGAGAAATGTTCATGGCGTGGATGTCACAGCAGGCGTTACGGTTGGGGCAGGCGGCGTGGAAGTGGACGGCGCGGTCAAATTTTGCTGGCAAATCTGGACGGCTGCGCTGGCATTATCCACGGCCAGTTGATCGGCAGGGATACGAGCATTAATCATCTGGGCAATTTGCAGGGCATCGCCGCAACGATTCGACTTGGCAAGGGCAAGCGCGTACGTAAAATAGAGTTCCGAAATTCGCGGCGAATTGGGAACGAGCTGAGTCGGTTTGACCTTTAAGCCATCCTGGGTTGTGCCCCCGTTGATTGCCAGATCGAATTCTGTTATGGCATTAGGCCAATCGTTGTTGTGATAATACATGACGCCCAAATTGCCGATGTATTTTGGATCGGCGGAACGATCCTTGACTGCCGCCTGCGCATACTGCATTGCTTTGGCAAACTCACCGACCCCGGCATACGTGCGCGAGATCATATAATTGGGTTCCGGGTCGGTTGGATTGAGAGTATTGGCAAGCGTGAATTCTTCAATGGCCTTATCGTAGATCCCAAGATATTGATAATTGCGTCCAACTGCCATGTGCAGATCGGCTATGTTGGCATTGATCTGGATGGCGGCCTGGTATTCTCGAATAGCTTCCTCATAGTTGGCGGTATTCTCCAGCACATAACCG
>JAKBYW010000210.1:0-4778 GCA_021840275.1 Chloroflexota bacterium
GGCCTTTCCTGGTTCACCAAGGGTGAGGCGATTCTCAAAGACGAATCCTGACCTCCACCGCCTCCACGCCCAGTCCCGGCTGGACGCAGGCTGGCGGGTGGATACCGTTAATTTCACCGAGCAGTGGGTTCGCTCCATTCGGTAGAAATTATTCATCACGACCCGATGGTACAATTCCACGACTATGCCAGATTTAATTGTGATTGGCGGCGGGTTGGCTGGCAGCGAGGCCGCCTGGCAGGCCGCCGAACGCGGGCTGAATGTTTTACTATATGAAATGCGGCCCGCGCTTTCCACCGGCGCACATGAAACCGAATATCTGGCCGAACTGGTGTGCTCCAATTCGCTTGGATCAAATTTGCCGGACCGCGCCTCCGGTGTTTTGAAAAACGAATTGCGCCGGCTCGGCTCGATGCTTTTGGGATGCGCGGAGTCGGCGGCTCTACCTGCCGGCGCGGCCCTGGCTGTTGACCGTGAACTTTTCGCCAGGCTGGTCACTGAACGAATCGAAAATCATGCGCGCATCAAAATCATGCGCGAGGAAGTAAAAGAGATTCCATCCACGCCGACGATTATCGCCTCCGGCCCGCTGACTTCGCCCGCGCTCTCACAGAAGATCGCGCAGCTCAGCGGCGAGGAGCAACTTTTTTTCTTCGACGCCATCGCACCTATTGTTTCGCGCGAAACTGTGAACATGGCTATTGCCTTCCGCGCTTCGCGCTACGAAAAAGGCGAACAAGAGGAAGGCGATTACATCAACTGTCCATTTACCAAAGACGAATATTACGCCTTCGTCGAAGCGCTGATGCAGGCCGAGCGCATCGAGCTTCGTTCTTTTGAAGACGCCATCCGCTCCGGCGTGAAAGCCGGTCATTTCTTTGAAGGTTGTCTGCCGGTGGAGATCATCGCCGAACGCGGAAAAGATTCGTTGATGTTTGGCCCGATGCGCCCAGTTGGTTTAATAGATCCATGCACAGGCAAGTGGCCTTACGCCGCCGTTCAACTTCGACAGGATAACCTCGCAGGAAATCTTTATAATCTTGTCGGCTTTCAAACCAATCTGAAATTCCCCGAGCAGAAGCGCGTCTTGAGAATGATCCCCGGATTGGAAAACGCCGAGTTCGTCCGCTATGGGCAGATGCACCGCAACACATTTATCGCCTCGCCCAAACTTCTGCGTCCCACGCTTCAATTCATCAACCGCGATGATCTTTTTTTCGCCGGTCAGATCACGGGCGTAGAAGGTTACATGGGCAATATTGCCACCGGCCTGCTGGCAGGTATAAATGCCGCGCGCCTGCATCGTGGTCAAGGACTCTTCACGCTTCCGCAAACCACCATGCTTGGCACTTTGTGTCATTACGTCACACATGCCGATCTCAAAGACTTCCAGCCGATGAAAGCCAACTTCGGGATTTTGCCTGCGCTGGAAAGCACGAGGCGCCTCAGCAAACGCGAACGCGCCGCAGCCTACGCGACTCGTTCCATCACTGCACTTGAAACTTTTCTGGATTCTCATGACTAGACGCAGAATTGCCATTTACCTTTCGATCATTGGACTATTATTTGTGCTCGCCTTAAGCTGGTATGCGCGGGCGTTCTATCTGGACCGGTTGGCGGCCTCCGTTATATTTGACGGCAAGCGCGCCTATGCTGACGTTCAGACACAAGTCGCGTTCGGGCCGCGCATTCCCGGGTCGGACGCGCACGCCAAAATCCTGGCATGGATGCGGACGGAACTCGAGTCAGCGGGCTGGCAAGTCGAAGTCCAGCAATCCGAAGCGATGGGACATCCGATTCAGAATCTGGTTGCGCATCGGTCAGACGTCGCGCCGCAAATCATCCTCGGCGCGCATTATGATTCGCGCCTGCACGCCAACCGCGATCCGAATCCCGCCAACCAAAATCGACCCGTGCCTGGCGCAAACGATGGCGCATCGGGCGTGGCAGTGCTGCTCGAACTGGCGCGCACACTGCCAAAAGAGGGCATCCCCGTTGAGCTGGTCTTCTTCGATGTGGAGGATAACGGCGAGATCCCCGGCTGGGACTGGATTCTGGGATCGACTGCCTTCGTTCAAAACATGAAAACCAAACCGCAAGCCATGATCCTGGTGGATATGGTCGGCGGCGCAAATCCAAAGTTTTACATGGAAGGTAATTCGGACGCGAAATTGAGAACTTCGATCTGGACGACGGCCTCAAAATTGGGGCTTCAAGACTCGTTCATTTCGCAGGTAAAATACAACATTCTTGACGATCACATTCCGTTTGTGCAGGCCGGGATTCCCTCGGTGGACATCATTGACATTGATTATCCATACTGGCACACGCTCGCCGATACGCCCGAACACGTTTCCGCTGACAGTCTCAAAATGGTGGGCGACGTGCTCCTGGAATGGCTCGGCGAACAAAAGCCGCGATCAAATTGAATTGTCAAATCGAACCAGACAGCGTGTCAACCAAACTTGAAAAGTGAACTGATACCAGCGGCAAAACAAAATTCAAAGGGGCCGGCCCGGGTCTGGGACTGACCATCACGCGTGGTATCATCGAAGCGCACGGCGGGACGATTTTGGTAGAATCACCAGGCTGTGACGAAGAAAAATGTTCCGGCTCCATCTTTCATATTTTGATCCCCGCCCGCGCAGAATCCACTGACCCGAAAGTCGCCAAACTCTTCGGAAAATTGGAGAAAGAAAACCCGAAACCCGATGGCCAAGAGAATTCCCCAACCGACACAAGCGCCGCGTGAACGCGCTTTTCTGGTCGGCGTTGATATTTACCAGAAGGAACAACATCTCACGCTCGAAGATTCACTTACCGAACTCGCCCTGCTGTCCGACACCGCAGGGCTGGATGTCGTCGGCGAACTGACCCAGAAATTGGATCATCCCAACCCGCACACTTTCATTGGTCCGGGCAAAATAGAGGAACTCCAGGCTTTAACTGAAGAGACTCTGGCGCAGGTCGTTATCTTTGATGATGAACTATCGCCGCGTCACCAACGCGAACTTGAAAAAATATTTGCACCCAATGTCCGGATCATCGACAGGACGGCTTTAATCCTGGACATCTTTGCACAGCACGCCCACACCGCCGAGGGAATGGTGCAGGTTGAACTTGCTCAATATGAATATTTCCTGCCGCGTCTTACCGGACAGTGGACGCATCTCGCTCGACAAGCTGGCGGCGGCGGCGGACGAACCGGCTCGACCGGCGGCGTCGGCTTGCGCGGCCCCGGCGAGACCCAGCTCGAAGTAGACCGCCGCCAGATCCGCGGGCGGATCGCGCATCTCAAACTTGAGTTGGAAAAAGTCCGCGCACATCGCATGAGATATCGCGCCCAACGAAAACGCTCGCGCATCCCGACTGTTGCGCTGGTTGGATACACCAATGCCGGAAAATCCACATTGCTCAACCGGCTCGCCAAAGCAGATGTTTACACGGCTGACCAACTCTTCGCAACACTCGATCCGACCACGCGCCGCATCGAACTTTCCGGCGGTTATCAGGCTCTGGTCACAGATACAGTTGGCTTCATCCAAAAACTGCCGACGGCTTTGATCGCGGCTTTCCACGCCACACTTGAAGAAATCGCCGAGGCCGATTTGCTTTTGCACGTTGTGGACATTTCACACCCCAACGCGTTGAACCAATTCCAGTCGGTACAGGAAACGCTGAAAGAAATCGGCGCCGGGCATATCCCCGCCATCACCGCGCTGAATAAAGTAGATCGCCTCAGCAAGCCTGAAGTCGCGAGAGAGACGGCGCGTAATTATCCAAAATCGATTGCAGTGTCAGCCCGCAGCGGCCTGGGTCAAGCCGAATTGCTCCACCTGATCAAACAGGAGCTTTATGAGACATATGCGCCGGTGCATGTGCGCCTGCCATATCAACAAGGCGCGTTGATCTCGCTCTTCCACGAGGCCGGACAAGTGGATCGCATCGAACACCAACGCGGCGGCGTCATTATTCAAGGACGCATCCCGGGCCGCCTGGCCGCGCAATTCTCACAGTGGCAGGTTGCCGAAACCCAACCCGAACTTGAAGAGGATGAAATTTAATGTCGAAGTTGCTCGATTGGCTTTCTGAATTTCCCGCCCACCGTAAGGGGCTTTTGCCGCTAATTGGAATCCTTCTAATCATAGCCAACCTTCTCGTGCAATTCATCCTGCCCGGCTGGTGGTTGGCCAGCACAAATCTCCTATTGCACATTGGCTTGATCGTCGCCATCTTCGGACTCATGCCGACATGGGCATTGTAACAAACCCAAAAGGAAATCGCTTCTGGAATATGTTGTTTGGGGCCGGGTTGATACTCGGCCTCGTTTTGCGTTTCTATCTCGCCAGTTTTGCAAAGACGCCCGGCCACGGCGACTCGGCTTTTTATTACACGGTTGCAAAAAACATTGCACTTGGCCGCGGCCCGGTCATCGACTACATCGTCTATTTTTTCAACGGTCTGCTTCCGCTTCCACATTATGCCGGTGATTTTTGGAATCCGAGCGCCTCATTCATCATCAGCATTCCGATGCTTTTATTCGGGACATCCATCCATGCTGCGTTGATCGCCCCGATTCTTTTTGGGATCATTCCTGCCGCGGTCGGATATCTGGCAGGCAGGAAAATCTCCGGTTCAGTCTCGACCGGGGCGCTGGTCGGCCTGCTGACATTTTTTTCCCCGTTCCAGGTCTGGTACTCGGTCTCGACCGAAGCCATTATTTTTTCCGGGGCATTTGGCGCGCTGGCGCTTTATTTCATCATAAAAGGAAGTGAATC
>JAKBYW010000211.1:0-4775 GCA_021840275.1 Chloroflexota bacterium
TCATCGGCAGTCTGCGGGAAGAACACGGTGGGATATTGTGTGAAGCGCGCCCTGCCCGCGCATAACACGGGCTTGCCCATCAGCGAAGCCTCCAGCCCGATGGTCGAGTTGTAGACCATCACGAACTTCGAGCGCTGGATCAACTCATAAGAACTCAAAGTTTCCCTCGGCACGACGAACACCACATTCTCCAATTTGTCCACGCCTTTCTCTTCCACCCAGCCCTGCACGGTCTCGCGGCTTTCCTTGCGCGTGCGCGTCTCGTCGGGATGGGCGCGGATCACGAACAACGTTTCGGGGTGCGCCTGGATACTCTCCAAAACAACATCCAGCCACGCGAACATATCGCTGAAAACCGTGTTGGCGTGCGGCTGGCTGGTATCGAAAATGATGTTGGTAAAGACAGGCACGATCTGTTTGAAGCGCGCCGCCTTCTGCAAAAAAGATTCATCCAGTCCTTTCATGTCCGCCCAAAACTTGATACCCGCCATCGTGAAGTCACCTTGAAAACGCCTGGCAAGATACGCGTCCAGTTTTGCGTTTTGTTCCTGATTCAACTCAAACGACATAGGGATCGCAATCGGGTAGGCGGTCGCTTCGCCATCGGTGAAGAACGCGGACGCAGGTCCCAGTCCCACCTCGTGCGTGATGACTCGCAGGCTGCGCTTTTGTGCCACCCAGCGCGCCGTCGCTTCGGGAAAGAACTGCCCATTGAACACGACCACGGCGCGCGGCCTGGTTTCATCGAGAAAGCGCGAAAATTTCTGCGCGACATTCCACGCCGAGGAAATATATTCTCGCAAAAGATAACGCGTCGATTCATCATCATTCAGATTATGGACTCTCAAAATCCATCTCAGTCCGGGCAGACACAATTCTCCGAGGGGTATTGTCATTGCGAGGGCGGTGGTTGAGTAGGCGGCGTTCTCCCGCCGTATCGAAACCCCGTCCGAAGCAATCTCCTCGCTGCCACGCGGGGATTGCCTCGTCGCTTCACTCCTCGCAATGACAGGCTGATTATTTAATTTCCATTGAAAGTCTATTAACTCTGAAACACTCAAATCTTGAAGCGCGCGCTCCAATTCTTTATCGCGTTCAAACGTGAACCAACCCACCTGCGTCCGTAGGTCGGATTGCCAATCCGACCTACCATGTACACCCGTATACAACGTTCTTGATTGGTACACACACGACTTGCACGGCGGCTCTTTATGAACGTTCTCGCGCTTGGTTCCCAGTACACAATGACTCATACCAGAATCACACGCGAAGTAAGCGACCGGAATCCCCTGCAAACGGAATCCCCACGAGGCCAACAGATGAAATCCACTGTTCCAAGAAAGATCGTCGATCCCTGTGGACGCCTTGAAGAAGACAACAGGTGCGCCTGAAGGTCGCGGCTCTTTGCGGGCAACCGCTCGCGCCATCGTCGCGATCTTGAGGTTATTGAATCTGCGGACGAGTCCGCGTTTGATGCGTTGAGTGAAAAATTCTTTGAGCACTCTTGATTCCAAAGGTCATAAGAAAAAAATTCGCCACAGAGGACACATTGTTCTCTGTGGCGGAAAAATTAATCGTCCGACACGACGCGGCGAAGTTTCTTCATCGAGGACTTCTCAGACTCATACACTTTCTTGACCCCATCGCCGACTGATGCCTCGCTGACGCGGATATATTTCACCAAGCGCTCAAAGCCGCCGGGTTCGACCGAGGCGGCCTGGTCGCTGCCCCACATGGCTCGGTCAAGCGTCAGGTGGCGTTCGACCGTGCAGGCGCCCAGCGCAACTGCAATGGCCGAGGGCACGAGTCCGACCTCGTGTCCGGAATAACCGATCGGGTTGTGCGGGAATTCCTTGCGAAGGGTCTCGATCATTTTCAAGTTCAGCTCTTCCGGTTCGCACGGATATGTGCTGGTGCAGTGCATGATCAACAGGTTATCCGTGCCGACCACTTTCGCTGCTCTGTGGATCTGCTCCATCGTCGACATGCCCGTCGAAATGATCATCGGCCTGCCCGTTTTGCGGACATACTTGAGCAGGTTATGATCTGTCAATGAAGCCGATGGGACTTTATAAGCAGGCGTATCAAACTTCTCCATAAAATCCACCGACGGTTCGTCCCACACCGAGACCATCCATGCGATGCCCTTCTCTTTACAATGACGATCGATCTCGCGGTACTGTTCTTCATTGAACTCGACCTTGTAGCGATAATCAAGATATGTGATATAGCCCCACGGTGTCTCACGCATCTGCTTTTGCTGTTCAAGCGGCGTGCAGACTTCCGGCGTGCGTTTCTGGAATTTCACCGCGTCCGCGCCGGCGTGAACTGCCGCGTCGATCATTTGCTTTGCGATCTCAAGATCGCCGTTGTGATTGATTCCGATTTCGGCAATGACGTATGCAGGCTGCCCATCACCCACTAAACGATTTCCAAGTTTAATTTCACGAGTCATTTTTTCTCCTTAGCGGGTGTTTGTCATTGCGAGGGCGGCGCACTTTTGCCCGAAGCAATCTCAAAGTGGCGAGGGGATTGCTTCGCCGCTTCGCGTCTCGCAATGACATTCCTACCGGTTTTTCAAAATAAGATCACACAACTCGCGCACCGCGCCATACCCACCAGCTTTCGTCAACACATAATCTGCCGCGCGTGCAACTTCAGGGTACGCGTCGGCCACGGCCACAGCCCAACCCGCGATCTCGAAGCAGGCCAGGTCATTGAAATCGTTGCCGACAAAAACCACGTGCGATGTATCCACTTTTTTCCCGATCAACAACTGCTTGAGCGCTTCGCCTTTTTTTAAAATGCCGACGCCGTGCACAGCCTCGACGCCCATTTTTTGAGCGCGCGCCGTGACAACGGAATTGACCTCGGACGAAAGGATCATCACCTCGACGCCGCGCTGGCGCAGTTCCGCCACCCGCATCGAATCGGACCGTGAAGCGGCTACCATTTCGCTGCCGTTTTCATCTGTCCAGACGCGGTTGTCGGTGATGACGCCATCGAAGTCACAAATGATCAATTCGATTTTCTCTGGCATCGGGCGGCGCGCCTTGCCCGGGCTGACCATTTCCAGCCCGCTATAAACCAACGCTTCATATTTGGCCCAGTCGGTAAGCCTATCAATATCCACCGTGTAACGTGGATCGATCACCAACGGATAAATGACATCGCCTGTCAGCGAATGTTTGTTGTGAATCACCGATGCACGAATAGCGTCAATGTGCCCGGTCTGCCAATAGACCGGCGGCAAAATTTGACGCGGCGCATTATACGGCTCGGCGATTCCATCCACGGTCAGCAACGGTTTCATCGGATGATTGGCTTCGTCGAAGCGCCACATCTTATGTGGATTTTGTCCCGCAGGTACCACGCCGCGCACGCAGTCTGCATCTTTGTGATCGAGCAAAATCTTCACCGCAGCATCGATCAAGCCGATCGGGCGGACGGGCGACGTTGGGCGCAGTTGAATCAGGACGTCGGGTTTGTAGCCTTCGTTTTCCGCCAGCCAATTTAACGCGTGTTCAAAGAGAGGCAGGTCAGTGGAATTATCCTGCGCGAACTCCACAGGACGCAGGAATGGCGTCTCTGCGCCCCACTCGCGCGCCACTGCCGCGATCTCTTCATCATCCGTGCTGACAATGATGCGCGTCACCGACTTGGATTGTTTAGCCGCGGCAATGCTCCACGCGATGAGCGGATAGCCTGCAAAGTTGCGAATATTTTTGCGCGGGATGCCTTTCGAGCCTCCGCGCGCCGGGACGATTGCTAGAATTTCAGATTTCATTCAATCCTCGTAGGGGCACAGCGTCGCTATGCCCCTACAATAATTTTCTACCACGCCGTCCAACCGCCATCCACGACGACATTGTTGCCCGTCATGTACGATGACGCATCAGATGCCAGAAACAATAAAGCGCCGTTCATTTCGTCCTTCTTCGCCATACGTCCAAGGATGGTCTTGGCTGAATAATTCTTGACGAAATAATCTTCGTGATTGTTGAACACACCACCGGGAGTCAGCGCATTGACGCGGATCTCCGTCCCGGCATAATACGCTGCCAGATATTTTGTAAATCCCATCACGCCCGCCTTGGTCACGGTATAATAGACCGGCTTGAAGGCCACGCGCTGACCGTCCTTGATATAGATGCGCTGGTCGGGACCATTGAGTCCATACGTGGAGCAGATGTTGATGATGCTCCCTTTTTGGCCCTGTGCAATCATCGGCTTGACACAGGCCTGCGTCACCAAAAACATGCCGGTCAAATTTACGTTCATGGCCGCGTTCCACTGTTCGAGCGGGTAATCTTCAAACGCGCCGGGAGCGATTCCTTTGGCGGCCGCGTCCGGGTCGAACTTCGGATCGAGCGCGGCGGAATTTACCAGAACGTCGAACCGCCCAAAGTCCGAGAGAACCGAAGCGACCATTGCTTTAACGGAATCAGGTTTGGTGATGTCCGTCTGAATCGCTTTGGCGTGGTAGCCATCCTTCATCAAAGCATCCGCAACTTTTTTTGCGGCATCGCCATTGAGATCGACCACTGCGACGGATGCGCCCGCTTCGGCCAGCGTTTTGCAAAATTCAGTCCCGAGCAGACCCACGCCGCCAGTCACGACCGCGACGCGATCTTTTAAATCAAACTTGTCTTGAATCTTCATGCTGCTCCTTACAGTGAAAATGTACTACGGCGCGGCTGTGTAAACTTCGCCGCTGGCGGATTTCTGCGCCAAATACAACCCTTCACTCATGATCGCGGCGTCGGCGGAAGAAA
>JAKBYW010000212.1:0-4764 GCA_021840275.1 Chloroflexota bacterium
GCCCTGCCGAACGCCTCATTCATTGGTTTTACAGGCACACCGATTGAACTCAAAGACGCCAGCACGCGCGCTGTCTTCGGCGATTACCTGAGTATCTATGATATTCAGCGAGCTGTTGCCGATGGCGCGACCGTGCCGATTTATTACGAAGGCCGCCTTGCCAAACTGGAATTGAAGGAATCAGAAAAGCCGAAGATCGACCCTGAATTTGAAGAGTTGACCGAAGGCGAAGAGACAGCAGAGAAAGAAAAACTCAAGAGCAAATGGGCTGCGCTCGAAGCTATTGTCGGCACGGACGAACGCGTTGACTTGATCGCGCGTGATTTGCTAAAACATTTCGACCTGCGCCTTGAAGTCATCGAAGGCAAGGCCATGATCGTGTGCATGTCCCGCCGCATCTGCGTGGACCTGTACAATGCCATCATCAAGCTGCGCCCCGACTGGCATTCCACAGACGACGCAAAAGGCGCGCTCAAAATCGTGATGACAGGCAGCGCCAGCGATCCGCTCGAATGGCAGGGGCATATCCGCAACAAGGAACGCCGCGAGAAACTCGCCAATCGCTTCAAGGACGCCAAAGATCATTTCAAAGTGGTCATTGTGCGTGATATGTGGCTGACGGGCTTCGATGTCCCGTCACTGCACACCATGTATATTGACAAGCCTATGAAAGGTCACGGTCTCATGCAAGCCATTGCGCGCGTCAATCGCGTGTATGGCGATAAGCCCGGCGGCCTGATCGTGGATTATCTTGGTTTGGCTTATCACTTACAACAAGCATTGGCCGTCTACACCGAAAGCGGCGGCAAAGGCAATACTGCAATTGACCAACAAGAAGCCGTTGCGCTCACTCTGCGCGAGTATGAGATCTGCAAAGATTTATTTCATGGTTTTGATTATTCCAAATGGAAGAACGGCAAGGGCGATGAGCAATTGAGTCTGCTCAATTGGGCACAGGATCATATCCTCGGCTTGGAAAACGGCAAGCAACGCTACACTCAAACCGTCACACGGCTTTCACAGGCCTTTGCTTTGGCTGTCCCGAACGAAAAAGTTCTGGCGATCCGCGATGACGTTGGCTTCTTCCAGGCCGTGCGCGCCCGTATCATCAAGACCTCGCCTGAGCAGGAAATTCAAGCAGAGGATGTCGAACAGGCCATCCGCCAGATCATCTCGCGCGCGGTCGCTTCCGATGAAGTCATTGACATCTTCAAAACGGCGGGCCTAAAGAAGCCGGACATATCCATTCTTTCGGATGAATTCCTGGCCGAAATGCGCGACATGCCGCAGCGCAACGTGGCGATTGAGTTGTTACGCAAATTACTCAACGATGAGATCAAGTTGCGCTCTCGCAAGAACATCGTTCAATCACGTTCGTTTGCCGAAATGTTGGAACGGACTATTCGCTCCTATCAAAATCGTGCCATTGAAGTTGCAGAGGTCATCTCAGAGTTGATCGAACTTGCCAAAGAAATGCGCGAGGCAAACAAGCGCGGCGAAGAACTTAAACTTACCGAAGACGAGCTGGCCTTTTATGATGCTCTGGAAGTCAACGATAGCGCGGTCAAAGTGCTGGGCGACGACACGCTCAAAGGTATTGCACGCGAATTGGTGAAATCAGTGCATGAGAACGCCACGATTGATTGGACGATGAAGGAAAATGTCCGCGCCAAATTGCGCGTCATGGTCAGGCGTATTTTGCGAAAATATGGTTATCCACCCGATATGCAGGAAAAGGCGACGCAGACGGTTCTGGAGCAGGCCGAAGTGATTGCCAAAGATTGGGCCGGGTAATGCATGAGACAATCCACACGATGAAGAAAGTGGATGATGCGCCTGAAGTCTACGACGGTGGTTGATGAAATGAGCTGATGAAATGAAGCGAGCCTTTGGTGTTGATCTCATTTTTAATATTTACTTTGAGGAGGCTTGAACAATGTCCGAAATCAAATACGAAATCGTCAAAAAGATCGCCGTGCTTTCCAAGTCCGCTTCGGGATGGGCGAAGGAACTCAACCTGATCAGTTGGAACGACAGGGAGCCGAAATACGACATCCGTGACTGGTCAGCGGACCGCGCGAAGATGGGCAAAGGGGTAACCCTGTCCAAAGAGGAATTGCTGGCATTGAAAGAGCTACTGAATACAATAGATTTGTAATTTCAATCAACCAGACGCTGAAAATGCCTTGCAGACAGTCAAGCAAATTATGGACATCCTGAAACTGACACTCCATCCCACCAAAACCCGTGTCGTGGATATGGGTCAAGATGGGTTCGACTTTCTTGGCTTTCACTTTCACAAGAAGAAATCAAAGAAGACTGGAAAACTCTTGCCCTACATCTGGCCTTCCCAAAAGGCTATGATGTCAATCCGAAGCGAGAAGATCAATTCCGCCAGGATACCCCGTCCGCTTGCGACGGGGAGTTCATTTGCTGTTCCAGCAATAAACACATCCTGTGAGTTGTTGCATCTTTTTTTGTTCATCTTATCCAGTCGTTCTCTCATCTCTTCGTATAAAACACCTTCACTGAGTTTTGCCTGATTCAGGCGAGACACATCGAGAACAAATGATTCAGATGGTTAGCCAGCATTTATGCATACAGTACAGATTATCTAATCTGGGCATTGATCCACTCATTCCACGCCAGCTTAGCAGTACCGTCGCTACGATAACGCAAACCCATACTATTAAAAGGCATATCAATACCCTCCTGGTCGTACATAAAACTCCAAATGACCATTTCCAGGTTTAGCTCTTTGGTCAAGTTGAAAAAGGTCCGCACAAACTCAGCCTGCTCAGCCTCACTACTCTCCCATCCCGCGGGACCGGCATCACTGTGCCAACCGATTTCGGTAAACGCAATCGCTTTTGCAGTATGGGATTTGATCTCAGCATAATAATCCACAGGCATTTCTGAAGGGGTTTTGTAAATTAAATCAGGATATGTCGAGAAAGCCACCAGGTCAGACTTGGGAAAGCTGTCCAGCAATTGCCACTGTGTATTACTCGAATCATTTGTACCTCCAAATAACCCACCCTGCAAACCTTTCATCTTTTCTAATTGGAAGACAGTAAATACTTTTGTATTGGGTGATGTAGCCTTGATGGCTCCATAAACATCATCAAAAAACCGGACAAATCCATTGAAATCTTCCGGTGACTTTTCATAAAGAATGTTGACTTCAATACCTAGCCCCAGATACTGCGGCTTGTATTTCTGAGCGAAATTAACAGCACTGACTAGGTAGGTTTGTCGGGTAGTCTCATCAAGAGGTCTAACCAACGCACCACTGGATTGAGTAAAGAACTGAACTTCGATTAGGGGAATGTAATTGTAGACTGGGGCAAGCTCTACTGTCACCCTGGGCGCATTACCTTCAACGTCATTTAGCTTGATCCAATCCCCTGCCCACATAACAATCTCACCCGTCTGTTTCGCCTTCAGGAAGAAATCAATAAAATCATCGGATTGAAAGCTTCTTGGCGAGAGGCTTACACCTTTATGTGGGCCTTTGAATTGTTCGACTTCTGGCAGTTGTGTTGCTTCCGTTCTGCTGGCAGCATCTGTTCAGGTAATCGATCCTCTTGTTGCAAATCACAGCCGATAATCAATATGCTACCTGCAATCATCAGGCACGTCAATAATTTGTTTCCGTTTTGAGCAATCAACATGTTGACCTCGATCTCTTGACCCTGGAGTGTTGCGGGCTAACGGTTTGCGTAAGCCCCGTACGTTCTTTGCGGGGTAGTGGCAGTGTGTCTCGACAGGATTTCGACAAGCCCAATCTAACAACTCGACAACCAGGGCGGGCGTGGATAATGCTTGAGAGCAGAAAAAACTCGAAGCTAGAAAAATGCTTGTCTGCACCGTGCCGCAGGCACAGGTGAAAATGCGGCACGCGAAGCGGCAGTCCCCGCCGTCCATGCTTTGTCAGCCCGCTTTGTTTTGTAAGAACCTGCTTGCTAGTTTATAGGTTTGTGCAACGTGCTTATCTGCAAGGTTCCATCCTTGCAATTCGATTCTCACCAATTCCTTATGTTTTTTGCTTATATCACGCAACGCATTTCCGACAGACTTTCGCACATATTCACTCTCGTCATTTCGATATTGGCTCAACAGCCGAATAGCGATTTCTGGGTAATCACGAAAATAAGGGCGTCCTGTCCAAATTCTTAACCCTTCCGTGACTGCCCGTCGGATATTAGGCGAAGAATCTGCCAGCCATTCCTTGATAACAGGAAGTGCCTGTTCATAACCAATATCAGCACAATATCTATCAAAGGTTTTTGCCAAAATCTCTTGTACGCGCCAGTCGTTGTCTTGACTTACGCGTTGATTTAGAAATTTAAGACTTTCCTGTGACTTGGCTGCTAATCGCCCAAAAATGAAAGTTGCCAGTGAACGCGCTTGGTATATATTTGAGGTAAAGAGTTGTTTGGCGATGTGGAGGCTTTCTTGAGTAGGATGTGTTGCCACTATTTCATCTGCAACTTTTTGGATATCCAAAAATCCATGTTGTGTCTTTTGGACTCGTTGAATGAGAGTCTGTATTATGTCCGTGTTTTTTGAGGTCATATTTATTCTCGTGTGCGGGCTAACCGGTTTGCGTTACCCACTGGTGGGCGGGAGTAGATAATGCTCATTATACAGAAAAATGCTCGGGCGTAGGATCAACTCCATTTAGCGGGGCGAATCCCATCAGTCGGCTGGTAGGGTCAAGGGATGACGCCTGGAATATCAGCAATGGTAAACGCCATGACC
>JAKBYW010000213.1:0-4763 GCA_021840275.1 Chloroflexota bacterium
TAAATAGCCGTTGACTCCCTGTGTGACCAGGTCGGGAAGCGCGACCGCATCTGCCAGCAAAACGGGACGTCCGCAAGCCATGGCTTCCAGCGAGGCAATGCTCAATAATTCTGCTTCGCTGGGCATGGTGAAAATATCCGCGCTGTTCAAAAGCACATGTAAGTTCTCATGGATAAATCCGGTGAAACGCACCTTGTCGCCAAGGTTTAAACTTTTTGCCAGCGCCTGATAATCGTTCAAGGCTGCGCCGCTTCCGGCGATGACCAGTTGAATATCATCGCGTTTAATATATTGGAACGCGCGCAAGAGTACATCGAGCCGCTTCTCCTTGTCCACGCGGCCGACGAAGAGAAAAATCGTCCGGTTGGGATCAAGCCCATAACGCGCGCGGCAGGCCAAACGGTCAACGGAAGGATCGGGATGAAATCGGCTCAGGTCAATGCCGCAAGAGGCGGGAAAGACCGGCATGCGCAATCCCTGCGCGCGGACAATGTCTGCCGCGACGCGCGATTGCGTGGTGACAACGTCCATGCGATTGTAGACTTCGAGCATCCAGTTCCAAAGAAGCCAGTTGTAAAGCGGTTTGATCTTTGACAAGCCCGGGATATATGGCGCCAGGTTTTCCGGCATGAAATGATTCGTCCCTACAATTTTGAGTTTGCGCTTTTTTGCCTCCAATACCATTGAACGGCAGGTTGGGTAGTGATCCTGAATGTGCACAATGTCTGGTTGAAAGTCATCCAGGATTTGGCGGATTCTTTTTCGAGACGGAAGCGGCACGAATGAATCTGGATGTATGAAGGATAGGCTGAGCGAATCGGTGGTCTCCAACCTTACGCCCTTGCGTGTTCTGCTGTAGGCCTTGCCTTCTTCCGATGGATATACCACCGCCACCTCGTGTCCCTGCTTTGCAAGCCCCTCTGCCAAATTAACGGTGAAGATCGCCTGTCCGTTCAAGGCGGGATGATAGGTGGTGCCACAGATCAAAATGCGCATGGATTATCCCGACTACTTCAAGATTTGTTGACTACTGTTTCTGTGTCGTCTTTGTCCCATTCTTTGATCAGGCGGCGGCCTTCGATAATTAGAAAGGTGACGAATAGAATGGAAACTGCCAACACGGCATATTCAACGCCTCGCTCGACTCGTTTGACCGCTTCAGTTGTGTAATATCCGATCAACACCAGCGAACCGGTCCAGATCGTTTCAGCGGCGATGAGCGCCGGGAACCAGCGTCTCAAAGGCAAGCGCAATAATCCGGCTGTGATGAGGGACGGGATCACAAAGCTGACGGTCAACTTTGCGAGAAACAAAACTTTGGTGGCGTGCTTCTCCATGTTGTGTTTCAGATGTTCGAGCAGGTCGCGCCGCAAGCCCAAACGCTTTCCAAAATGGAAAAGCCATTCGATGCGCCCCATATATCCGAGCGTGTACCAAAGCGAATCGGCGGTGATATTGCCGAGCGCTGCGGCAAAGAAGACATACCATGGACGCATCAAACCGGCGGAAGCTGCCGCGGCTCCGAGCAGGGTTGCGATCGGGCCCTCCACCGCGACCAGCGCCGCCAGCAGAATGTAAGTCCAAATCCCCACCTGCGGCAATTGTCCGCTCTTGATGTAAAGTACAAGGGTCTGGAAGAATTCAAAAAAACTATTCAATGTTATTGACCTCACTTATTTATCGACCAATGTCCGCGCCTGTTCAACATACGCGAGACTTTGGTGCCGGAAATAAGTATTATAGAGTGTGGCGTAATGCCCGCCTTGTGCGAGCAAAGATTCGTGACTACCTTCCTGGATCAAGCGTCCTTTTTCCATCACAACAATTCTATCCGCAGCTTTGACTGTTGACAACCGATGCGCGATCAAAATGCTGGTGGCGTTTTCAAGGATTAGATTCAATGCCTGCTGGATTTGCCACTCGGTGAATGGGTCGATGCTGGCAGTCGCTTCATCCAGGATAAAAATAGCGGGTCGCTGGACGAGGACGCGCATCAACGCCACGAGCTGACGCTGTCCCATCGAGAGCTGGTTGCCGCGCTCGCCGACTTCTGTATGAAGACCGTCGGGCAGAGTTTCCAGCCATTCGCCGTCGCCGATGCGTTTCGCCATTTCCAACATTTCAGCTTCGTTTACGTTTGGCGCAGCATAACGAATATTGTCCGCCACTGTTCCGGAAAAAAGGAAAGGCACTTGCGAAACGATGCCGAGTTGTTTGCGATATTGTTGAAGGTCAAAGGTACGGATGTCCATGCCGTCGATCTTCAAACTGCCATCCTGAAATTCATAAAAACGGGCGATCAACTTTGCGATGGAAGATTTGCCCGCGCCGGTGTGTCCCACCAGTGCAAGATTCTCCCCGGGCTGGACACACAGGTTGAAGTCCGAAAGGATCGGCTCCTTATCTGTATAACGAAAGTTAAGATGTTCGAAACAGACCTCGCCTTTTAAACGGGGAACGTCCCGCGTCTCTTTCTGGATAACATTCGGGTCGGCGTCGATCAAGGCGAAGACGCGTTCCGCCGCGGACAGTCCCTGCTGGATCTGTGCCCAGAACGCGGAAACATTCGAAATGGGATTCACAAAACTATCGAGGCTGAGAATAAAAAGATACCACGCGCCCGCGGTGACAATGCCGTTCACGATATTCACGCCACCAGCATAGACCAGGATGGCAACAAAGAAACCGGCGACCGCATTGAGCGTTGGAAAAACGAGCGACAGCACAAATCCGCGCCGAACATTGACGCGGTACGATTGCCGGTTCGCAGCATCAAATGTGCCAAAGATACTTTCTTCCTGTCGAAAATTTTTCGCAATCGAGATGCCACTGACCGTTTCCTTGATGGCCTGATTAACTTCCGCCATGGCCTGCATACCGGTGCGCGTAACACGGCGCGCCAGGTTGCGATAGGCAGTCGTCAGCAGCAGCATGAATGGCGCAAAGGAAAACATGATAAGCGCCATGTGCCATTCTGTGCGGAACATGATCACGCCGAGAATGATGGCTGTAATCATCTGCGAAGCAACATCGGTCACGATCACGACCAGTTGACCGAAATCATTGGTGTCCGATGTGATGCGCGAAACGATTCTCCCGGATGAGAATTGGTCATAGAACGAGAGATCATGTTCCGCCGCTGCATCAAAGGCTTTGGTGCGAAGAGCCAGCACCACATCACCGACGGCTCGAATAACCAGACTGCGACGCGCCCAATTGAGCGCCCAAGTTGCAACCCCGATGATCGCAAGTGCCAACCCGGTAAGCGCAATTGCTTGAATCGTCGGTTCATTCTTTAACAGGTCCACAATCCCACTGACGATTACAGGCAGAGCGGCGGCAATTACCGCAATAACGGCGATCAAAAAATAAATCCATGCCAGACGTTTGGATTGCGGCTTGAAGTAACCGACAATTCCCGAAACCAGCTGACGGTCGGAATATTGACGGTCATATTTTTCTGTATTGAGTCCCGCGAAGAATCCCATGATTTATTCTCTGAATATTCGGCTATAAGATTCGGATGTTTTCATCAAATCGTCATGCTTGCCCATCGCGGCGATTTTTCCGCCTCGGAGCACGATAATCAAATCTGCCCAGCGGATTTGCGACAAACGATGCGTGATGAGAATGGTTGTGCGACCTTTGGCTGCATTGGCAATAGCGCGCTGGATTTTGTCTTCGGTGGCGGAGTCGATTGCGCTGGTCGAATCATCCAGGATCAGGATGCGGGGATCCGTTAAAAAGGCCCTTGCCAGCGCCAGGCGCTGGCGCTGGCCGCCGGAGAGAGTCACGCCGCGTTCGCCGATAACTGTATCATAGCTGTTTTCAAAAGTCTGGATGAATTCATCCGCCTGTGCGGCTTGCGCGGCCGCGATGACTTCCTCCCGCGTTGCACCGGGTTTTCCAAAGGCAATGTTATCGGCAATCGAACGCGAGAAAAGGAAAATATCCTGCTCGATCATGGAGATTTGTGACCGCAGGGATGCAAGATTCCAACCACGGGCATTCACGCCATCCACAAGGACCTCACCGTTTGTAGAATCATAGGTTCGATTGATGAGTTTGACCAGTGATGTTTTTCCTGCCCCCGTCTGGCCGACGATGGCAATGGTCTGTCCTGGTTTAACCTTGAAAGAAATGTTTTGCAAAATAGCATCGCCACCCGGGTATTGAAACGCGATATCGCGAAATTCAATTTCGCCGCGCAGGTTTGAGATCCGACCGGATGCGTTTTGGTCGAGGTTGGTTTCACGGTTGATCAGTTCCAAAATGCGGCGCGCACCGGAAATCCCCAGCGACAGCTGTGTGTATGCAAACGATGAAGCGTATGTTGGGAATTCCAACATGCGCAGCAACCCAAAGTACGCGACCACCGCACCCGTGTTGATCAGGCCGGCGCGAAAAAGCATGAGGGCATGGAAAAGGCCTCCGGCGTAAGCGAGTCCCAGCAAAAGGTTTGGAAGGAAGCGGGCTTCGATATCTCCCTGCTGGACAAAAGCGTCCCGCACCCGACGCGCATTGATAACGAAGGTTTCGATCTCGGCATCTTCCTGCGCCGCGCCTTTCATGATCTCCACGCCATCCAGCGCCTCGGAAAGATGGGTGTTCATCTGGCCGAAACTCTCGCGAACTGTGTCCGTCACCGGCGACATGGTTTTGAGATATTGCCATAAAGAAATGAAATATCCGAGTGCGAACAGGGCCGGGGTCAGCAAAAGTGCAGGATTGTATTGCGGGACTATAAAGAAGGGAATGATCAT
>JAKBYW010000214.1:0-4750 GCA_021840275.1 Chloroflexota bacterium
ATCGAACTCGCCCGTGCGTTCATCCACGTAATCTATTTCGGCGCGCGTGATTTCCTTTTCCTGCAAAACGATTTCCTCTTCGACAAAGCGCGCCGTCGGGACGCGTCCAAGATCGAGGATGATCTCCAGCAATTTTTCGCTGTTGTTGGCCTTTTCGACCGCGTGGCGAATGTTAATGGGAAGAACGTCCAACAGGGCGTCCAGGTCGTCGGTAATTCGATGTTGAGTCATGGTTTATTTTTTTTGTGAACAGGTAACTGTAACAACGGGGATTTTTCTACATGCGCCGTCTGCTTCCCGCGAACGGACGGCTTACGGAAACTCAATTGTGAATGACCATGTCGGCATACCTGCCTATCGTTTATTTTTATCGTGTCTCAAAAGAAGGGGGAAGTGAGGTGTTTTGGACGGGCTTTGCCTGTCCAAAACACCCCAAACCCAGCTTTATTGAAAAGACACTTTATATTATACGGGATTTGCAACACATTTATTAGAGGCATCCTGGTTGTGATTTTTGCTTGTCATTTGCAGGCAAACCTTATACAATGAAATTGAATCTTTGGAGGCGCTTATGAAACAGGACCGCTTTCTAACCGGAATTCTAACCGGTATCGCGGTATTGATTGTTACCGCACTGGTAATTTTCTTTACGCGACAAGATAAACAAACTTATATTGCTGAAACTGCGCCGGATGGCGTTGTGCATAATTATGTACTGGCTTTGCTCAATAAAGATTATCAAAAAGCGTACGGTTATCTGGCCGATCTCGACAACAAGCCAACCTTCGAGGCGTTCCGCAAATCTTTTGCGACTGGATCGCTAACGCCATTCAGTGCGGGGATAAAAATCGGGAAGGTAGATATCACTGGCGAGGATGCGACGGTTGAGGTCAGCATGATCTATTCGTCCAGTGATCCATTTTCGACTGGTTACAACAATGTTGGTTCGGCGCAACTCGTGACGCAAAACGGCACGTGGAAGATTTCAAATATGCCTGCCTACACCCTGTGGGATTACAGCTGGTATCAAACTCCGCCGAAATAAAAAGGATAACATTATGAAAACCGTTCGCCGTTTGTACTTTTATTTGGTGGCTTTGATCAGCCTCGAGGTCGTATTATGGGGCTCTATCAGCCTGCTGCGTTCGATCATTGATGAAACCGTCGGTGGCGGAGCCGAAGCGCTGGCACAAGCGCTGGCTTTGGTGCTCGTCGGTGTGCCGATCTTCCTCGTCCATTGGTTGTGGGCACAACGTTCATCGTCTCAAGATGAAGAAGAGAAGACCGCCAGTTTGCGGGCTATTTTTCTTTATGCCGCTTTATTTGCCACGTTGATTCCCGTTGTCCAAAATTTGCTGGCGTTGATTGACCGCACTTTTATTTCCACCGTTCACCTTGTTGCTGAGCGTGCCATCATCGGCGGTTCGCAGACCGCGCCCGATAATATCATTGCCATTCTGATGAATGGACTGGTGGCTGCTTACTTCTGGAATGTACTGCGCGGCGAGTGGAAGACTTTGCCTTCCAAAGAAAATTTTGCCGATGTCCGCAGGCTATACCGTTATCTCTGGACTCTTTATAGCCTGCTCATGGTTATCTTTGGGGCACAGCAGGTTTTGCGGTTTATGTTCTACGTGCCATCCAATATTTTGGGCGATATCGGACGTGAGACTCTGATCAACGGGATTTCTTTGCTCATAGTTGGGACTCCGATCTGGTTCTACTCGTGGCGCATCATTCAGGACGCTTTGGCGGACGCGGCGGAAAAAGAGTCGAATCTACGCCTCGGCATTCTCTACATCCTCGCCCTGGGTGGAGTCATTACCGTGCTGACAACTTCGTCCATGCTGGTCAACATCGTTATCACCAAACTGCTCGGCGCGGATATTTCCACTCCCGATTTTATCCAGCAAATTGGCGGAGTCATTTCCATCGGCGTGCCGTTGGGCGCAGTGTGGGCATATTACGGGCATTGGCTGACGCGTCACATCGAATCGGTTGGCGATGTTGTCCGTCGAGCCGGGATGAAGCGCGTATATTTTTACATTCTGTCCGCGTTGGGATTGGGCGGCGCCTTGATCGGCGTTTTTACGCTGATCAAATACATGATTGATTTTCTGACGGGCGGACAAAATTTATTCAGCAACGATGTCATGCGCGGCGATCTGGCCACGGCAATTTCCCTGCTGGCGGCATGGCTTCCGCTCTGGCTGCTGACGTGGCGTCCGATGCAGGCCGAATCTTTTGCGAAAGATGAAACTGGCGATCACGCGCGGCAATCAATCATTCGGCGCGTATATTTATATTTGGCACTGTTTGCAGGAGTCATTGGCGGCATGGCTTCAGCGGTGGCGCTGGTCTTTCAATTGATTCGAGTTTTGCTGACCGGACAAACTGAAAATACATTTCTCTCCACGGTCTTGAATAATTTTCAATTATTGGTTTTGTTCGCAATCTTGTTGATCTACCATTTGATGGTCCTGCGCCGCGATGGCCTATTCACGGCGGATGCGCTGTCTGCCAAACAAAGTGCGTTCAAAGTGTTGGTGGTGGATTCGGGTGAGGGCTTTGGCGAGTCGGTTCAAGCGGCGCTGAAAAAGTTTGCGCCGAGCGTGCCTGTGACGATGACACCTGTCGCTGAAAAGCCTTCAGGAAAATTTGATGCGATGATTCTCAGTGGGAGTTTGGCAGTAAATGCCCCAGATTGGATTGGCTCTTTTGACAAAAGCCGCGTCATCGTCCCGAATGAAGCGAAAGGATTGATCTGGGCAGGCGGAGTCAGCAGGCAGTCGGTCCAGCAGGCGGCGCAGGCAATTCGTCAACTGGCTGAAGGTCAGGAAGTCCGCCAACAGGCAGGCAATTCGGCGTGGACGATTGCCGTCTACATTGCCGCGGCGTTGTTTGGGTTGCAGTTTTTATTCATGCTGCTTACACTTGGCATCTCGTTGATCACCGGTCAATGAGATCAAAAAGACACGTCGAAAATGGCGTGTCTTTTTATTTAATGATGTAAAATGGCACTGTATTCAGCAATTATCGCAGGAGAGCAACTATGAAAGTCACCGTCCTTCAAGAAAATCTGGCACGCGGGTTGAACATTGTGTCCCGCGCAGTTTCGCCGCGCAGTACGTTGCCGGTGCTGGCGAACGTGTTGATCGCTTCGGATGAAGGTCGTTTGCGTCTTTCCGCGACCAATCTTGAACTCGGCATCACGTGTTGGATCCCGGCTCGCATTGACCAGGAAGGCTCGACCACTGTGCCTTCACGTACGTTTTCGGATCTGGTCAATGCTTTGCCCGTCGATCAGGTGATGCTTTCGCTCGACGTTCAAACGCAGACTTTGAATGTGCGCGGCGGAACATCGACGAATGATATCAAAGGCATCGATGCGCAGGAATTCCCGCCGGTTCCCGTTCCGGACCTGGAAGGGGCTGTGCAGTTAAATGTCGGCGACTTCCGCGAGATGGTCCAGCAGGTGGCTTTTGCCGCTTCGACGGATGAAGCCCGCCCGGTTTTGATGGGTGTGTTGATTCAAGTTGAAAAAGATAAGTTGACGATGGCCGCCGCAGACGGTTTTAGACTCTCTGTCCGCAAGGCTGTTTTATCCATGCCCGCTGCCACTCCGCTGACGGCGATCATTCCGGCGCGGGCCTTAACTGAGTTGGCGCGTGTTGCTTCGGATGGCGAAGAACCAATCTATATGGTTTTACCAAAAGGACGCGGTCAGGTGGTGTTCCGTGTTAAAGATGTGGAAGTTGTCTCGCAATTGATTGATGGGACCTTCCCCGATTACCAGCAGATTATTCCGCGCAAGTACACCTCGCGCACGTTGGTTTCAACTTCCTCGCTGCTCAAGGCTTGCAAACAGGCTGAAATTTTCGCCCGCGAAGGTTCGAACGTGGCACGGCTGAATATCAGATCTTCGAACGGTGAATTACAACCCAGCGAAGTTGAAGTTTCCGCTGCTTCGGAAGAGACCGGCAAGAACGAGACCATTGTCGAAGCGACGGTGGATGGAGGCGGCGTGCTAATTGCTTTCAATGTGAAGTTCCTGCGCGAGGCGTTGGAAATTATCAAAACGCCGAACGTTGCGCTGGAAACGTCTGCGCCGAATGCGCCCGGCGTGGTGCGTCCGGTCGGTGATGAACAATTCCTGCACGTCATCATGCCGATGCACTTGGGTTGAAAGTTATAGGTTAAAAGTTAAAAAAGCAGAGGTTGTCTAAAAAGGGGAGCAAAATCGGGCAAGAATAGGCAGGAGACGACAAGCGATACAAAAACTGGCGGTCATTAGATCGCCAGTTTTTGTAAATTGGGTCCGTTTTTGAATAACTATTGCGTCCGTTCAGAATGCGCTCTTGTTCTTCGTATTTCTGCTGATTTGTCCATTGTTCATTCCCCAATTGTATTAAACTTTTCCCCTTTTGAGGAGGGGCTGCCTATTCCCTTTTTAGACAGCCCCTCCTGTAAAATTCTAAGCTTCGTAATCGGTTTGTTCCTCATCAACCGCCATGACAGGTTCCTCGGCTGGTTTCTTGTCGAGGAACTGCAAAAGCAAGGCAACAACTTTGGTTGAATATTTGGTCTCGCCTTTATCCTCATATTTATCCGTCTTGAGCCGTCCCTCTAGATAGATCAAACTGCCTTTTTTGAGATACTGCTCGCAGACTTCGGCCAATCGTCCCCAGGCTTCGATGTAAACCCATTCAGTGTATTCCTTGGTTTCACTTCCGCTTTTCCGACGTTGCGA
>JAKBYW010000215.1:0-4742 GCA_021840275.1 Chloroflexota bacterium
CGAGTTGTGGCTTATGTTTTTCCCCGTCATGATGACCCATTGGTCAAGAAAGAAAAAGGAAAGAAGAGTCTTTTTTATCTTGCGAACGACTCTTTGAATGAAAGATGGCCGCGTCATTCTGACCCTCCGGATGATCCTGCAATAATCTCATAAATTTTTTCAAGGGCTATTTCGACAGCTTTTTCTCTGGGGCAAAAGGCCGTGAAATACGAACTGACATAAAAATTGCGGGTGTACCTGCCGCGTAAGCCTGTGAGCAGCCTGTCAGAATATTTCATGTTGCAGAGTCCAATGTGCCTTCGCCGTCAGTGAGGATGTAAAAACTGCGCGGTCCGTCTTGGCCTTTATCATAAATAAAATCAGTGACGAGATATCCTTTGGCAAAAGCCGTCTCGAAGAATTCACGCGAGAAGAAGCGCCAATCACGGGCGAGGGCGAAATCAGCAGTTTTCAAAGCCATAAAGTCGGACGGCATCTCAGCCGCGATAAGTTGCGCCTCCAGCGGCGGAAAATGTTCGGGCGGGCGCGGCAAATTATCAGGTCCGGTTTGAAGCGTGTAATGTGGCTGCACGCCGACGCGCACCAAGTGATCCAATTTCAAAGTTGGGCGGGCGCGTTTGCCAAGTCTACGTTCGACGCGTTTGGTATTGAGCCACCAGTCTACTTGAAAACGATCGGAGGGCAGACCAGCGTTGAGACCGTCGCGCATGTCGCCGTACTCGGAACGATGATACGTGGAACAAACCGCGCCGAGACGTGCAATGTTCAATTGGGCGTTACGGCTGAGCAGCGGATCGTAGGTCCAGGTGATGTGGTCGAGGCCCTGGTGCCGTACCATTTGCCATTGAGCGCGTTTGAGCGCAAAGCCGAGGCCGCTGTCACGATAGTCCGGATGAACGCCCGCCATGTGTGAACAATGTTTGGGACGCGGGCCATCGGGCGTGGTCTCGAGGCCGGGAAAGCCGAAGACGAAGCCGACTAGTTTTTCGTCCACGAATGCGCCAAGCACCAATCCGCCGTTGTGGGCAACAGTGATCAGCATGTGCGCAGGGACAACGTCGGTCTCGCTGCCAGGCCAGACTGCGCTTTGCAGCGATTCAACCGCGGCCATTTCTTCAAGAGTTTCCAAAAGTCGGATGATTGGATGAGACATCATTATTCTCAAAAACTTTACGGCAGTCGAAATGTTCGAATGGATTCCAAAACCCTGGCGCTCGTTTCGGAAACTCTCTTTGAAGTCTTTCTCCAAAGCTCACCATACCAGGGTGCGCGCTTTAGATAATCGAGTCGATAGGCAAAGCGCGCCGGCATCAGCCCGAACGCGTTGGGCAAATTATCAACCGGGCAGGTGCGGCTGACTGAAACATAATCGAGCCAGAAGGAAGACGCAGGATAATTTGGGATGAAAGACTCGAAGGTCACGATCAACGCCCGCAAAAGAACCGGATGAAGCTCGAATAAGGTGTGCGGCCGCTGTGCGGCTCGCATAATGATCTCCATGATCTGCCGCACAGTGAAATATTCACTCCCGCCAATCTCATAAGTTTGGTTGAGCGTATCTTCATTGTTCAACGACCACATGATCACAGACACCAGGTCTTCGACCCACAGCGGCTGGATCACCGTCCGCTCGCCGCCTGGGATGGGAAAGAAAAACGGCGTAACTTGCAACAAGCGCGACAACCCACAAGTGAAATAGTCTTCGGGGCCAAAAACAACGGCTGACCGAAAAATGGTATATGGCACGCCCGAACGGCGGATGTGTTCCTCAGCAATGCCCTTGGCTTTGAAGACCGGATAACCCGATGAACGGCTGGCTCCGAGATGGCTGACGTAGATCATGCGCCCAACGCCCGCCTCAGCCGCGACCCGTGACAGATTCTGCGTGCCTTGCATATCCACCGCTGACAACTTCGCGTCGCGCCCCTGCGACTCTGTCCCGGCCAGATGGATGATCGTATCTACATCCTTGAGTGCCGCCAGGATGGCGCGTTCATCTGCCAGACTAACCACCGCCACCTCAACTGGCACTCCTTTCGGAAGACGCGGTGAACGCCGCGAGGGGCGGATCAAGACCCGCACCCGATGGCCTGTTTCAAATAATTGACGGATCAACGCGCGCCCGATAAATCCCGTCGCCCCGGTAACTAATATCATGTTGTAGATTATAGCAGAGGAGAAAAGGCCTCGATTTTGGAATGAAATTTAATGGCGCACAAAAAGCGAACTCATTCTTGGGGGTTATCTTTTCTATGACACACAAGTACGCCTGATTACAAAAGAATAGAACGCAACTTATGCTCGCTCGTCATCTATCTTCGGCAAGATGGAAGCGATGCAGGAAGCGATGGAAGATGGGTGCGGCCAGCACGCCGACCGAGGCCAGCAGGACAACGCCTGAATACAGTGCATAGAATGACGCAAAGATCTTGCCTGCGTCCGTCTGCAATGGACTCACCGGTCCCATACCACCCAGGATCATCGAAGCGTTCAACAACGAGTCGATCCATGACAAGCCTTCGAGATAGTGATAGCCGGCCATTCCCATCGCCAGAGAAACAACCAGAATAATCAAACCGATGACCGCGTTCAGAGCGAGACGTTTAAGAAATGTTCTGCGGCTTGCAAGCGGTTGTTTATGATGTTCGTACATTCAACCTCCGTTATTTTTCAGCCGTATTCAAATCCTGGCGACATCGCGGGGAAGTCAATTTCTAATTGGACAAAAAATACGTTTGAGCAGGCAGGAGCAGATGTTTGCGTCTACCTTTGGGGATAAGGGTGGTACAGCGTGAGCGAGGCAGGCGGTTTATCAAGGCAGAATCATATAACAGGATGGATCGGTCCGTGATCGTTTCTATGACCGTCCAATGGTCGTGAAATCCATTCAGTCCCAGGATAACGGCGCGGCCGGGCGTGCCATCCAAAAAATCACGCATTGATTTCCAGAACGTATCCAGCACAGGTGTAGGCACGCCGCGCCAGGGAATATTCTTGTTGGTTATTCGTTCCCCAACCACATCGTCCAGAATTTGAAGCATCTGTTTGTGGATCACGCCGCCGATCAAAAGCTTGGCCAGCAAGCGCTTGCGCGAGAGATAATGAATGATGTCATTGAAAAGCTGCTGCGCACCTTGATCCGATGAGCGATTAATAAATCTTTCGGCGTTGACGATGCTGTACAAACCGCATAACGAATCCAACCCGCCCTGCTGAAAGGGCGGAAGATCTAAAGTTGGACTGGTGTACATGTTATTCCTTTGATCGTAATAAACTGGCTATATCAGCGCATTTTCGCTCAATTATAGTTGCAATCGTATCTGATCCGAAAATAGATTTTCATGTTTGGTGGTGAAAATCTATTTTCATGGCGACTTTTCAAAAAGAAGCTGGATTTGTGAGTAAAATAGAATTATGCCAACTTATGATTTTATCTGTCTCGATTGCCAGCAGCGTTTTGACGTATTCCTGACTTACAGAGAATATGGCAAAAAGAAAGTGAATTGTGCGTATTGCGGCAGCGAACACATTCGGCGGCGGATGACGAAGGTGCGTATCGCCAAATCGGATGAAAGCCGCCTCGAAAACATCGCCGACCCGTCCGCTTTGGACGGATTGGAGGATGACCCGCAGGCGCTGGGTCAGATGATGCGTAAGATGGGCAAGGAAATGGGCGAAGACCTGCCGCCTGAATTTGATGATGTAGTGGACCGGCTGGAAGCCGGCCAATCACCTAATGAAATCGAATCTGCATTGCCAGATATGGGAATGGACAACGGCGGCGGAGATGATGAACCGTAAAATACAATGGCGGCCAGTGGCCGCCATTGTATTTTAGATCGTCAGAATAATCGGTTCGTTCCAGGTCACAATAATTGTATGTTCAAATTGCGCCGCGATGGCGCCATCCGCCGTTTGCAATGACCAGCCGTCGCGTTGCTGTTTGATGCGGCCCTGACCCGTCGTCAGAAACGGCTCGATCGCAAGCACCAGTCCGTCATTCAAAATGCGGCCATCACGCGGGTTATGAAAATTCAAGACCTCGCCCGGCTCTTCATGCAAACCGCGTCCGATTCCGTGGCCGGTCAATTCATAGATGACGTTGTAACCGCGGCTCTTCGCTTCCTGCTGGACTGTTTTGCCGATCGCGTTTAGCGGCTGACCGGCCCTTGCGACACGCAACGCTTTTTTCAGTGTCAACTTGGTGGCTTCGATCAACTTGTGGACAGCTGGCGAACGTTTGGAAACCCATAACGATGCGCCTGTATCTGCAAAATAGCCATCAAGTTCAGCCGAAACGTCTATGTGGATCAGGTCACTATCTTTCAAAACATAAGAGCCGGGAATACCATGCGCGATGACCGGGGATACGCTGATGCAGGTCGCGCCGGGAAAATTGTAGGTCACTTCGGGCGCAGAATGTGCACCTTCAAACTCAAGGAAGCCGCGACCGATCTCGTCCAGCTCGCCGGTCGAAAGTCCGGGACGAACTGCCTGCATCATCTTCCGCAGTGCCTCGGCGCAGATACGTCCGATGGCTCTGAGATATTTGATATCGTTTTCAGAATCGGCTGTCATGCCTTGCCTGCTTTTAATACACGTTCAATAGACTCACGATGCTCGGCGAAATGTTCATAAGAATTGCCGCACACCCAATTCATAAAAGGGCCTTTCTCAGGGGCATCAGGAAAACGCGGCTTCATCAGATCATCGAAAGTCATGGAGTTAAGTTTCGCAAGCAG
>JAKBYW010000216.1:0-4735 GCA_021840275.1 Chloroflexota bacterium
CAGACCGTAGGATGTAAAAATTTCCTCCGTCTCGAGTATCTCAAAATCTGTCTTGGTAATAATCTCATCGTTTTCGCGTGCCAGCTCACTGACATAATGTTCGGAATCTGAGCGGGCGGCGAGATAGCCGCCCAAGCCCATGGCGATGGAACCCGCCGCGATCTCGGCAAACCCGGCCGTGACAACGATTCCGCTGGTGGCGACCGCTGAAAGTCCGGCGGCAAGAGCGAACGGAACGGTCAGCCCATCAGACATGCCGATCACAATATCCCGAACGGTTTCAGAAGCTGTAAAATGTTTTTCGACGTGCGGTGTTTGCGGCATGAGATTCTCCTTGATGCAAGTATAGACGTTATGAAAAAACCTTGCAACATGTGAAATGAAGTGTAAAATTGAAAAGTCAAAACTTTGTAACGCCGCGACTGCGGCGTTCCCTTAACCCAAAAGGAGAATCCCCATGTACCACACCATTATTATCGTCGGCAACCTCGGCAAGGACCCCGAAATGCGTTACACGCCATCGGGCCAGGCCGTGACATCTTTTTCAGTTGCCACCAACCGCAAGTATACTTCGTCGAACGGCGAGCAGGTCAACGAGACGATCTGGTTCCGGGTCTCAGCCTGGGGCAAGACCGCCGAGATTTGCAACCAATATCTAAAGAAAGGCTCGAAGGTGCTCGTGGAAGGCCGCCTGACTCCCGATAAAACCACCGGCGGGCCGCGCATCTGGCAAAAGCAGGATGGCACCTCCGGCGCTTCGTTCGAGGTGACGGCGGGTACGGTTCGCTTCCTGAGCTCACGCGGCGAAGGCGACGCCAGTGGCGGCGGTATGCCCGCTGACAGCGGCGACTTCTCCGCTCCTGCCGAAGACGATATCCCATTCTAAGTGATGAAAAGGGCACAGCGACCCTTCGACAAGCTCACCTGTGCCTGCGGCACTGGCGCAGGCAGGGCAAGCGCTGTGCCCTTTAACAAAGATACTGGAAATCTTATGGCTCTCCCCCAACCACAAGGCCCTATTCTTGAAATCCCGCCCAGCCTCGAAACAGTCTACACCAACCTGGCACGAATATCCCACTCTCCCGCCGACATCGTCATAGACTTCGCCCAACTGCTTCCGGTCGAAACAAAAGCCGTCGTCAAGGCGCGCGTCTTGATGTCTCCGCTTTCGGCCAAATTATTGCTGCGCGCGCTGACCGAAAACATCGCCCGTTATGAAGCCGCCTTCGGCGAGATCAACGTACCGGTCAACTCTTCGCTGGCTGATAATCTTTTCAAGCCGCACCAGCCGCCGGAACCGCCTAAAGAAGAAAAACCTTAGATTTTCTCCGCAGGATATTTTATGCACAAACTTGAAAGCATTGCCGAAAGAATCCGCATCAGTTTCGACGCGCGCACTGCGGCGCGGGATCAGGCTTTATCCCAAGCCCGCCAGTTGACACGCGCCTGCTCGCTCGCCATCCGCGCCGTTCATCGTGACGAATCCGATGCAATGAACGAACATTTGTCGGAAGCGCGTAAACTAACTGAAGGCTTGAAAAACGATCTGGCAAAATATCCCGACCTGTTTTATGCCGGTTACACCCAGGACGCGTTGAAGGAATTTGTCGAAGCCAACGTCACTTGCGCGCTGATCCAAAACAAACCGCTGCTCACGCCTGAAGAATTGGGCGTGGCAGATTCAACTTATTTGAACGGCATGGCAGAAGTGGTCGGCGAGCTGCGGCGCAGGATCATGGACATTTTGCGTCACGGATATTCCAAAGAGGCCGAGCGATTGCTCACCATCATGGACGATATTTATTCCATGCTGGTCACGATGGATTATCCCGACGCGATCACCAACGGCCTGCGCCGCCAGACCGACCTGGCGCGCGGCATCATCGAGAAGACGCGCGGCGACATCACGTTCAGTCTGCGCGGCGAACACCTGGAGCAGGCTATCGGGCGGCTGAGCGCTCAATTGAACGGCGGCCAGCCGGAAGTCCAGAAAAGCAGCGGACAAGCCGCTTCATCCGGGCAGGAAGATTAATCATGGCAAAAGCAGGCAGACGTTATGCGCTCGTTGTTTACACGCGCATGATGGACCGCTGGTGGCCTGCGATCTTTTTGCTGGGGATCGCAGTGATCGTATTGGCCTGGCCGTTCTATCAAGACCCGTACACACGACTCACTGAATCATGGCGTTGGATGACGATGGCGGGAGTAGGTTCGGGCGTGGTCTTGATATCGCTCATCATGCTGGCGTTGCGCAAGAGCGCCTATGTGCAGCCATTCAGCGATCATTTGCTATTGGCCACGCCAATTTTTCGATTGAATATTTCCTATCGCCGCGTCCTGCGCACCACGACCGCTGGCATGGCAGCCTTGTTTCCTCCCAAAAGTTTGCGCGGCATGAAACGCGAGATCATCGAGCCGCTGGCCGGAATGACCGCCGTGGTGGTCGACCTGAATGCGTTCCCCATTTCGCGCAGCGCGTTGAATTTATTTCTCTCGTCTTTTTTCTTCAAGGACAAAACGCCGCATCTTGTGATCCTGGTCCAAAACTGGATGGGCTTCGGTACCGAGATGGATAGTATGCGTACCAGCGACAATCAATCCATACACCAAAGATCGATAACAAATCAGTCCATTCTCCCGCGCCTGCCGAAAAAATGAATATTTACTTTGCATGTTCGATCACAGGCGGGCGCCAGTACGAGCGCGTCTATCAGGACCTGACAGCGGCCCTGCTTACGGACGGCCACACCGTTCCGACGGCGCATCTGGCCGACTCGAACGTCATGGCGATGGAAGCAGTTGTCTCGGCGCGTGATGTTTACGAACGCGATGTGACCTGGATCCGCGCGGCTGACGCGTTGATCGCAGAGGTCAGCGTGCCATCGCATGGTGTGGGATATGAAATTGGTTTCGCATTGAATGTGGGCAAACCGGTTTTATGTCTGTACCAGGCCGGACGAAAAGTCTCGAAGATGATCAGCGGCAATACGCATCCGAATTTGAGGGTTGAGGTTTACAGAGATTCACAAAATGCGGTTTTGATCGCAAGGGGTTTTTTGGCTTGTGTGAAATAACAATCAATGCAAAAGCGCGAACTGGCAAAAACAAGAAAGCACATAAGCCCTAAGATGTGTTACGATCAAAAACCAGCCTTGTGCTTTTCGGAGGAATTTATTATACTGTGACATATGGTTTATAGCACATTGTTTCGGCTCCACTCGCAAGACCTTTCATCAGAGGCGGAAGTTGAAACTCGCTTATTAGCCCCTCTATTTGCAGATTTGGGGTATCCAAAAACCGCCGTCCTTCCTAAAAAATCTTTGCCATCATTGATAATCGCATCTGGCAGAAAGAAATCATCCATCACAGCCGATTTCTTTTTACTTGGAAAAAATAATAAAGCTAAAGTTGTAGTGGAGGCCAAAGAACCCCAAGAGTCGGTTCAGGATGCTTGGGGGCAAACTGCAAGTTACGCCCTAAGTTATAATCGCGACAAAGACGATGGCGAAAAGATCAAATGGCTGCTGATTAGCAATGGCCACATTACCTCCCTATATCAAGTGGATAGCGAGCGGCCAATCGTCACGCTTAAGCTATCGGATTTTGCCAGCGGTTCCCCCCCCCTTATGTTTCATTACGCTCATATATTAAGCATATTAGTGATGATGAAATCGTTACAGGCGGCCTCGCTTTTAGCGTAATTTCGCCGCGAGAACTAAACGACCTGTTTCAAAAATGCCATGACTTGGTTTGGAAGAAAGAAAAATTAAATCCAACTGATGCTTTCTTCGAGTTCTGTAAATTTATCTTCCTTAAGATAAGAGTAGATAAAGAGCGTGTGAAGAATGGAAATAAACTACACGCTTACGAATTGCCAATGACATTAGATTGGCTGGACGCACAAAAAGCGACCCTCGCGCATCCGGTACGAGATGCTTTGTTTGTTACCCTTAGAGACAATCTTGAAGCGGAAATACACAATGGCACGAAACGCCGGATATTTGAACCGGGAGAAACTTTTCGCCTCAGCGCAGACACGACTCGTGAGTTAATAAAGCGATTTCAAAACATAAATTTGAGTTCAATTGATGAAGATTTGAACGGGAGAATGTTTGAAGTCTTCTTGAACTCTGCGGTAAGAGGAAAAGAGTTGGGTCAATACTTCACCCCGCGCCCTTTGGTAGATTTCATGACTCGAATTGGCCTAGATAGCAAGAGCGACATAGCAAATCCGCCGAAGGTCATAGACGCGTGCTGCGGAACATCAGGTTTCTTAATCGAAGTTATGGCTTATTTAATGGCATTAACGCGTAACGATACTCGTTTTACACCATTGCAAAAGAAAGAGCTTATCAGAAGAATTACGAATGAGTCTCTTTTTGGAATAGAGGCCAATGAGCGAGTGAGCCGAATTGCCAGAATTAATATGTATTTACATGGCGACGGCGGCAGTCATATATTTCATAGCGATGGATTAGACAATTCTCCAGTTCCAGCGGAAGATATGTCAGATGAACATCGGCAAGAGAATAGATATGTGGTGCAATTGAAGCAGAGCGAGTAAACTTTGGAGATGATAACATACGAAAAACTTCGCAGAAAACCGCGGGTCGCCAAAAGTTTAATTGGGATGCCAATGGTCGAGTTTGAGCAGTTGTACGCTGAGTTTGAAATAGCCCACACCGAGTGGCTGGAGGCTTCCCCGACCATCCGTGGCAAGAAAAAACGCCAACGC
>JAKBYW010000217.1:0-4728 GCA_021840275.1 Chloroflexota bacterium
CCGCTTGCTGGTAGACGCTCGCAATGGAGCCTGGAGAACCGACCAGCACCACCGCGCCCAGCCCGCCGATATCGATTCCCAGTTCGAGGGCGTTGGTGGCAACGACGATTTTGACCGTGCCATCGCGCAGACCTTGTTCTATCTCGCGTCGCTGTGAAGGTAAATAGCCGGAGCGATAGCCTCGGACTCCCTCACCCCCGTCCCCTCTTCCAATTTTGGGAGAGGGGTGTCGGGGTGAGGGAGATTGCAAATACGTCAAAATAATTTCAACACTTCTGCGCGAGCGAGCAAACACCACGGATTGAATATTATTCGCCAGCAAATCCTGCGTCAGCCGCACGCTTTCCAGCAAAGAGCTTTTTCGGAGGCCGAGCACTTCATCCACAACGGGCGGATTGAAAAGCAGAAAATGTCTTTCGCCGCGTGACGAGCCATCATGGTCGATCAATTCGACCGGAGATTCAATTAATCGTTCAGCGAGTTCTTCTGGGTTGCCAATGGTGGCAGACGTGAGAATAAATTGCGGTTGCGCGCCATAGAATTTTGCCACCCGCTTGAGCCTTCTGATCACGTTTGCCACGTGCGCGCCGAAGACACCGCGATAGGTGTGCATTTCGTCAATGACAACATAGCGCAGGTTTTGGAAGAAGTCCGCCCAATTGGTGTGGTGAGGCAAAATCCCGCTGTGAAGCATATCGGGGTTGGACAGAAGGATGCGCGCGTTCTGGCGAATGGATGAACGCTGCGATTGCGGCGTGTCGCCATCGTAGATTGACGATTTCAGATTTGAGATTTGCGATTGAAATGTTTGAAGTGTGGTTAGCTGATCCTGCGCAAGAGCTTTCGTTGGAAAAAGAAAAAGTGCGCGGGCATTATCATTTGTGACGATGGAAGAAATAATCGGGAGTTGATACGCCAAAGTTTTTCCACTGGCAGTGCCTGTGGCGAGGACAATATTTTTCCCGGCGCGAGCGTGAGTCCAGGCTTCGAGTTGATGGCTGTAGAGGTGATTAATTCCACGGCGAGACAAGGCGGCTCGAAGCGCGTCCGGCAAATCGTCCGGGAAGGGATGCGTTTGCGCGGGACGCGCAGGCGTCGTCCGCCAGATGGAAAAGTTGGGCGCAGTATCCGGGTCGCTGCGCCAGAGTCGAATCAAAGCATCGAGAGACATTGGTATTTTGTTGAGTGATAGAATCTTTGATTATGAAGTGGATTAAGAAACACAAACTGGCTGTGTTGATGGCTTTCCATGGATTGTGGGGATTGTTCTTGTGGTTTAGTATATCAAAGTATGGTCTGGGGATTTCCACGGATTCAGCGCATCTTTTATTTGCCGGTTTGAATTTATCCGAAGGCCGCGGCCTGATTTCTTTCGATGGCAGTTTTGTATCTCTCTGGCCTCCGCTTTATCCGGTGCTGCTGGCTTTTATTCACATCCTATCAGGATTGGATGTTTTTATCTCGGCAACCATTTTGCAAATTCTCTCGTTCGTGGCAATCTCGTTTTGTCTTTCCATCCTTTTCTTGAAAATCTTCCCGGATAATTTTCTACTCGCAGTCGCGGGGAATGTTTTATCCGATGTGGGAGTCGTCGTGCTCGCCACCTTTCGCATCGTTGACTCGGATTACGTATATCTGATGTTCGCCATGATTTTTGTTTTACTGGCGGGTTATTACATCGAACATAATAACCCGCGAATTTTTCTGGCAATGTTTTTGGCTGGAATGCTGGCCATGCTCCAACGCTATGTGGGCATCGCCGTCATTTCAACCGGCGTGATGGTGGTTTTATTTTTTACCACCGGAACTCTTCTCCAGAGAATCGTCCGCAGTTTGTTGATGAGTTTATCCGCGCTTCCGGCTGGCATCTGGTTAGTGATTACGACAAGGTTCGTTGAGAGACGTCCGCCAATTGGTTTCACCGATAATTTCGAAACATTTTCAAAGGCGGTTTTGGATTGGCTCCTTCAAACCAATGCAATTAAATCTTCCCTTCAAATTTATATCGCCGGTCTATGGATTTTTATCGCGGGATTGATCCTGCTGGTGCTTTTCTCGTCAAGGCGCAAACCGCTTTCTTCCTTCGCAATTCCCATCCTTGTGTACGGAGCAGTTTATCTGTTTACGTTGTTTGGGTCCGCTTCGGTCACATACTTCAACAAATTGGAAGGGCGCTTCCTGCTCCCCCTCTATATTCCTTTTGTGACGCTTCTGGTTTTAGCAGCCAGCGCCCTGGCACAGTTCGCGGACAAAATCAAATCGCAGGCAATCCGTCACATCACGGCCATTGGAATCATTGGGCTATTGGCTGCCTTTGCGGGAAGTCTTTTACAGATCACCCTTCCGTTGGTTTTGGACTCTCACAGAACCGGCGCGCCCGGCGAAAACGCGTTCAACACAAAAGATTGGCGCGAGAACAGCGTGATGAAATATTGGTTGAAACACCAACCATCGGGAAACTATCTATTGTTCAGCAATTACTCAGATGGGATTGCATTCTATACCTGGCACAGTTGTTACGGCTCCCCGCGCAAGTTCTCCGGCCCGTATGGAAAAGAAGAATTCCCGGTAACACAATACACTTCAGAATTATTCGCATCCGGCCAGGATGTTTACATCATCTGGATCGAGCCAAACGCGTATTCTTATTATTATCCGGTTGAAGAGTTAAGCCCCATCGCAAATATCAAACCTATCTTTACAAGCAAAGACGGCGGAATCTATAATCTAAAACCAATCAGAAAGCCATAATACTTTTTTTCTCATCGTCCTTTTATGCTACTTTACGCCCCTTGGGCAATTCATTCGAAGCGACAAATGCCGCATCCAGCGCTTGCTGGAGTGACCTCACTTCTATGATCTCAATATCCTTCGGCCAGCCCTCCCCTAAGCCCCCGGAATGGGGGTTATGGACAGCCTTCGGCACGATGGCGGTTTTGAATCCCAACTTGGCGGCCTCGCGCAAACGCGCCTGGATCTGCCCAGGCATGCGCAATTCACCAGCCAGGCCGATCTCGCCGATCAAAACCGCATCGGCTCGCACCGAGACATCCTTCCACGACGAGGCGATTGCCGCGGCGACTGCCAGGTCTGCCGCAGGTTCATCGATTTGAATGCCGCCGACTACGTTGACAAAGACATCCTGCTCGGCAAGTTTGAGTCCAACCCGTCGGGTAAGAACAGCCGCGATGAGCAGCAGGCGGTTGAAGTCCACGCCGTTTGGCGTGCGGCGGGCATTGCCGAATTGAGTCGGAGAAGTCAATCCCTGAATCTCGACCAGGATCGGACGTGTCCCCTCCATTGTCACGGCAATTGCCGAACCAGGCGCATTGATCATGCGTTCCGCCAAAAAAGCCTCGGACGGATTCGTCACTTCGACCAATCCGCGCTCGCGCATTTCGAACACGCCAACTTCGGATGTCGCGCCGAAACGATTCTTCACAGAACGCAGTAAACGATAAGCCTGGAAGCGGTCACCTTCAAGATAGAGCACCGTGTCAACGATGTGCTCTAGCACGCGCGGACCCGCGATGGCGCCTTCCTTGGTGACATGCCCGATCAAAAAAACGGAGATACCGCTCGACTTGGCCAGCTCGCGCAAATTCGAAGCGCATTCGCGGACTTGCGAAACCGAACCGGCGGAAGAATCAAGCTCGGAAAGATAAACAGTCTGGATCGAGTCCACGATCAACAGATCAGGCTTGACTTCATTGACATGATTGAGAATCACTTCAAGGTTGGTCTCGGTGACCAGCAAAAGATTCTTCGGCAAATCTTTTTTGTTTTCAGAAAACATGCGCGTCGCCCGCATCTTGATCTGCCGCTCGGACTCTTCACCAGAAACGTACAACACGCGCCGACTGCTCGCCATCTCCATCGCCATTTGTAGCATCAATGTGGATTTGCCGATACCGGGATCGCCGCCGACCAACACGATGGAACCCTGCACGATGCCGCCGCCCAGCACACGCGCAAACTCACCGATGGGTAAATGAATGCGGTCTTCCGCATCTCCGCCGACCTCGCCGATCGGCCGCGGCTGCGAACGACCCGTCAATCCGCGCACCGAGGCCGGGCCTTTGGAAACCGGTTCATCATGAACGATCTCCTCGACCATGCTGTTGAATGTATTACACTGCGGGCATTTGCCCATATAAGATGCGGACACTCGTCCACATTGCTGGCAAACATAACGTGTATGTGTCTTCGCCATAAAATCTCTTTGGCAAAGTATAACCGAATTTATGTTCTGTTTTTAGATGCGATACAATAACTCACCTTATACATGTCACTGCGAGGAGGGTGCTTGCCTGCCTGTTTTCTTCAGGGTCCCGACGCGGCAGTCTCCAATTTAGTGGAGATTGCTTCGTGGAAAATCGCCCCTCGCAATGACGTGAAAAATTTGGAGCAACCATGACCGATCCCGCCGCAACTCATGGACTTTGGGCCGACCTCGCCCACCCGAATCTTTCCCCGGCTGAAACCGATTTCTCGATAATTGGCATCCCGTTCGACGGTCTCGTCAGCGCGCGCAAAGGCGCGGCACAAGGCCCGCAGCGGATCCGTTTTTGGTCGCAGCATCTGACGCCGTTCAGCGAAGACCGCACACGCCTCGCCGATGTAAAAGTCTGCGACCTGGGCGACATCAAGATCACGCATCCAGAATCGGATTTCAAATTGATTCACCAAAAAGTAGCGGCTCTCCCGAACATCCCGATCCTAGATCGG
>JAKBYW010000218.1:0-4720 GCA_021840275.1 Chloroflexota bacterium
GACACCCGATCAAGCCTACTTCACCCCGCTGCCCCTCCGCTTGGCAGCCTAACCCCGGCAGAGACTCCACTTATCGAAGCGGAAAATCTGTTCAGACAACCGGGACCACCTCAGGAACCGTGGCTTGCATCTGGGTCGACGGCACCAAGTTTAAAAGTCAGGTCCAAACACTTGAGCCCACCTCCGCCTCAACACAATATTGAGCGGATCGCCAGTAAAAGACTTTTCGATCCGTTCCGCATAAAACCCATAAATCCGATTCCGGAATTCTTCATAGCTTTCATCGCGATTTCGTGGACCGCAATGCAAAACAATTGGAAAAAACTGTTTCTCCTTTTGGGCAACGGTGTACCAGGCGACATCGCAGGATGAAGTGTACGCTAAAAATGCCGCCCCTTCCCCGAAGGTCGTCGCTTTCCCGAGGATGTTTACAGGTACAGTCTGACTCCCAATCGGACCATCAGGAACGATAAGGACAGTTCCGCCGCTTTGAAGCATCCGCAATGCCCGGAATAGATTTTCACGAGAGTCCCCGCCCAACGTGACCCAGCAGCCTTTCTCGCTAGCCTGATTTCGTCTTTGAATAACGCCTCCGGCGTCAAAAAAATTTGCGGCGAAAAGCTTAAGTGCAACGTTTACGAACCCGCCGTGATAGGTGAGCAAGAGTGTTCCCCTGGAGGAAACCGATTTCTGGAAGAACTCGTCGCAGGCTGGCTGGTTGACCATTTGGTCAAATTCATTGTTTACACCCTTGAAAATTATACGCATAAGTCTATCGATGGAACAAGCAATCCGGACTTGCTGTTCCCAAACGGCTCGTGTCGACAAAGGAGAATGTCGACTACTTCTATATAAAAAATCGAGGGCTGCGGGCTCTTCAATATTGAATTGGTCAGCAAATATCTCCGCATTTCTAAATATCTCATCAGGGCAGGAAATGTTTTCCAGCCCTCGATACAACGACAAGATTTGCGCAGATTTATGGGGTCGATTTCGATCGCTCCGGTAGGCATTATGAACGGCCATCGCGAGGGGCGATTGTTCAGAGCGTACAAACCGACCGAGTCCAAGTTCGCTTTGCATCGCAGAAGCAGCGCTCTTTTTCGAACCTGTTCGCCGCTCAATTCGGTATCGATCCGAACGCGTATCGATGACGTTATTCGGAGGCTTAACTGAAATAGGCACAGGTTGCTGTAACCTGCCATCCCGGACGAAACGCCCTAAACCAAGCTCGTTGATCCACTGCGAGAACTCATGTGCCATTCGCTTTGCTCGCCGCCAAATTTGATAAATTACGCCAGACCGGCAGGAGAAAGGCAATAGATTGCGTGCCTTCTGGTCTGAGTGTCCGTCCTAGCACTCGATGAGTCATATCAAGGGGTTACATCCGCGGAATTCCAGGATGGAAGGCGAAAACGCCGCGTTCTACGAAAATTTAGCCACTGCGTTTTTGTAACCCATTGATTTGTGACTCAAATTGTTCGGACGGACTCTGAGGAAATTCCTTAGGTGTGATCGGAAGAAAATTACAGCCACGCGTACGGCTACATAGCAGACACTCCAATAGAAATTATGTCACTTTTCCTTTCTATTCCCCATTCCGCCGATTCCTGCCGCGCCGCCGGCCCATCCTGAACCTGCATCGGTAGGTTAGGCGAGACATAGTCAGATACCCTCAATTCCCAAGACGTTTGCGCTTCGCCCAATGTATCGCTGAGCTGGAAACCCAATTGTTTATAGTGTTGCGACACCATACCGTTTTTTGCTGTTGGAATATAAGTGCCAATCAAGCGTTGAACGCCACGCTTGTTGGCTTCCGTTACAATCTTCGCCAGCATGGCTTGTTCAACCTGGCGGCCCAGCACGCGGCAGCTCATCAGCCAAGTATCGATATCCCAGGCTGAGTTGTCCCCGTTGGCCGGACGGCAAATCACAATCCCGATCATGCCAAGGTCACCGAACTTGTCAGCCAAACGCACTTGAGACGTGAAGATGGATGTATCGGCTTCCATCGTGACGACGTCCGCGTCCGTGTAGCGACGCGTTGTGAGATTAAACTGGTTGGTCTTGTTGATGAGCTGGACAATCCGCGCACGGCCTTTGTCGTCAAACGGCGCAAACTTAATAACCATTTCCAGCGATGTGAGGTAGTCGCCCAGATCGCGCGCATTCACCATGACTTCAGCTCGCTGAGCGTCGGAGACATATGATTCGGCGCGCATTCGGTCCTCGGCCGAAAATGTCACCGCTTCAAAATAGCCGGCGGCCTGAAGATACCAAGCATACCAGCTCGGATCGTCCGGCAGTTCGGGCACCGCGACCATCGGCAGTGCCGCGCGGACCTGCGCGCGCTCGGCCGGATTATCGTCGAAGAGCACAAGCGCATCGATACCGATATTCAGCTTCTTCGCGATCGATTCCAGGTTGCTCGGTTTGTCGATCCAATTCGCCTGGAACACGGCGAGATCGCCCTCGCGAAGGAGCATTTCCGGATGCTCGCGGAATGGGCCGCGCGCGACCATCTCGTCGTTCTTGGAGCAAACGGCCAGGATGACACCACGGCCGCGTAGTTCGATCGCGGATTTCTGCACGGCCAAGAAAGATTCGCCCCGCGGGTTGCCTTGCCCGATCTGGATGCCGGTCAGGCCGTCGTCGCCGATGATGCCTCCCCAGATCGTATTGTCGAGATCAAGGATCAGACACTTGCGGGCTTTACCGCGGATCGATCCAAGCAGGCGGCCCAATATTTCGGCGTAAATAGGATTTAATTCCGCAGAGAACGGTAGCCTGTACGACACCCACTGGATCGGGTCGAACCAACAGTCAGTACCGACCTGCTCGGCCAATGCGGCAGTATCGAGCAAGTAGCTACCGGTTTGTTCGGCAAGCGCGATGATTGCACGATTGGCTTCGTCGATCATCGCCCGGACGCTCCCGCGCACCCGCCGGTCGTAACTGCCGAACAGGGGCTGCGGCGGAATTGGCACGGTTTGAAGGATGGCAGGAGCGTTCCCGTGTCGCCGCAGCGCCTCAACCGCAGCGCGCAACCGTTGAAGCGCGGCGGCAACTTGTTCAGCCGGCGTTTCTTTCAGATTTGGTCGGTCGAGATTGAGCCATCGGTGATCGACGGCTAACAGGACGGCGTCGAGATGCGCTACATTGATGTCGGAACCGGCGGCGAGCGCCTGCTGCATCACCTGGTCGTAGGGCGCTGACATGATTTCAACAGCCACGCCATGCCGCGCCGCCGCCGCGGGAATGCAATCAAGCAGAAGGTCGATAGTGGCGCTTGCCAGAACACCTAGTCGGAAACTAGATAGGGGTGCGAGGTCAAGGTTTGTGCACTGACAGCGCTTGATCGCACGTGCAAGCGATGATGATTGCCGTGACGACAACCGGTGGACAGCGAGGCGTTGGATCGTCGCGCCGAGCGCCTGGGTCGACGCGCCGATGGCACGGCACTGGGCGGAATAGTCCGCAGGCGGCAGGGGAAGCCAAGGGAGATCAGCTATCGAAGTAGGCATGCAGAGCAATCCAGCAGGCGCCAAAATTCCGAGCTGCCAATTTTTCCACTCCGAAGAAACTCACGACAGTTTTTTCCGTACCAGATCGACAAGTTCGCCGACGTTATGGAGGCCGCCAACCTCATCGGTTTCGAAACGGAAACCTAGTTCAGATTCGAGGCCGATGAGCAGTTTCACGTGATTGATACTGTCCCAGCCCGCCACCTCGTCTGCGCTTGTGCTTTCCACCAATTGCAGGGAGTCGTCATCGACCACTTCGGCCAAAATGTCCCTGATCCTCGCTAGAATTTCAGCTCTACTCAGTCGCTCAGTTATCACATCAAAGCTCCATGTTTATCATACCGCTTACCAAGCCGATGACCAAACCAATGATACCGAAAAGTTGTCAAATATTATAGCGGCACGGCTTTTTTGTTCAAGCTGCGATTTCCCATGTTGCACGGCTCGGAAGTCAGGTTAACGCTTGACATCGGAATGAGCAAAACCGTTGATTCCTGCCGCTCAGAAAACCGCTTTCATTGCATTGAGGAAGTAACGGAGTGCTCCATACGAGCGGAAAGCACACGCAAACCGAGTCTAGCCGCCTCACGGTTCAACTGTGGGAATCTATTTCACAGGGCAAAACGCGCTTTTGTTAGCCTGGATTCCTTGCCGTGTCCCATGTTGGCCTGCACCCGGTTCCGAAGACACCAAGTTTGGTGTGACAATGGGACCGGAGGTGGGCCATGGAGAGACGGAAGTTTACGCGCGAGTTCAAGCTTGAGGCCGTTCGGCTGATCAAGGAACGTGGGGGTGAACGTGACGCAGGCCTCGCGCGATCTGGGTGTGCACGGCACGGTGTTGCGCAACAGCAATTCTAAATCTGGGTCTGTTGTTAATTTCAGGCTCGCATCTGTTTTTCGATTTCGGGGGGCGGTTTTGAGTTGATGAGGGTGGTCATGAGGGTTTGCCACGAGGGAAAGACGAGATAGGCCGTGATCGTGCGTATATGTTCGAAGAAGCGTTTACGGGCGCGTTTGGCCTGGCGCGCCTTGATCCATAGGTCCTCGAGGCAATCGCAGACGGTGTGGATGGCGAAGGCCAGCAGGTTCATGGCGGCGAACAGCATGGCGAGGTTCTCGTTGCCGTGGCCGAAATTGTGTTCGAGGTGATAGCCGTTGTTTTTCAAGATGTTGAAGCCCTCGTTCTCGATTTTC
>JAKBYW010000219.1:0-4719 GCA_021840275.1 Chloroflexota bacterium
AGAGCTTGCCTTGTTCTTCCTGCCGCCTACGATATTTTTCGCCGCTACCCGCGCGGATGATGGCAAGCCGTTCGCGCAAGATGTGGACTAAAGAAAGGTTATGTTTTTTATTGGCAAGGAATTGGGGATCATCCGGGGAGATGGAGGTTTCGAGAGTTTCCATGCGCCGAGTCTAGCACAATTATGATGTCATTGCGAGGAGCCTTCGGGCGACGACGTGTGCCACGAAGTGGTAATCTTAGGTAAAACGAGTATATCTTCTCGATGAGTCAAAACAGTTTAATCGGGGATTGCTTCGTTCCGCTCACAATGACATGATATGTTATGGACGAATGTCAGTTGTATTTGTGATTCATTTCTGCAAAGATGGAGTTATCTTCATTCAAAGGAGGTTCGCTGATGAGACCAGTTTATGCAATTTCAGGTGGGGTTTCCAAGTTCGCAAAAGCCCGCCCCGACAAGACCTTCCAGGCTGTTATCAAAGAGGCGTACGATTACGCCATTAATGATATCGGCCTGGATTTCCCGACCTTCACGCGTATCGTGGACGGTTCGGTAGTGTCGTATTTTTCGGATCACTTTGCACGACAACTGATGGCGGGCATCATGGCCCAGGATTATCTCGGGCTGTGCCCTAAACCAGGTCACCGCGTGGAGGGTGGCGGCGCGACGGGCGGGATTTGTTTCCAGGAGGCATGGAAGTCGGTTGCCAGCGGTCACATGGACGTGTGCGTGGCTTACGGTTTCGAGACCATGTCCCATGTGGAAACGTGGAAAGGAAATGAATTCATCGCGCTGGCCTCCGACATTTCGTTCGATTACCCGGTCGGAGGTTTTTATTCGGGCTACTACGCCATGATGGTCACGCGCCACATGAAGGAATTCGGCACCACACCCGAACAACTGGCGCACGTCAGCGTAAAGAACTACACCAACGCGCTCTACAATTCCTATGCCCAGAAGAGCCAGCGCATTTCCGTGCAGGATGTACGCAACTCGCCAATGGTGGCCTGGCCGCTGACCAGACTCGACATCTGCGTGATGTCCGACGGCGCGGCGGCGGTCATTTTCGCCTCCGAAGAGGGTCTCGCTAAATTGGAAGCCGCGGGTGCGAAGATCGCGCGTCCGCTCGTGAAGGTGACAGGCATCGGCCGCGGCACGGATATGATGCGCATGGCCGACCGTCCGCATTTCGATTACGACACGTTCATGCGCGACTATGCCACGCCGCAGGAACAAAACTCAGACGAGACACGCGCGTATTACAAAAAACTTTGGGATCACGGCACGCGCTACCCTGGAGTCCATTCGTTCCGCGCGGGACGCACTGCGGGCAACATGGCATACAAACAGGCGGGCATCAAAGACCCGTTGAACGAACTGGACTTCGTTGAATTGCACGACGCGTATACATCATCTGAAATTCAGACCTACGAAGACATGGGATTGTGTCGCTATGGCGAAGGCGGTCCGTTTGCAGAATCGGGCAAGGCCTTTTTGCCAAATATCGACTACGACCTGAAGTTGAAAGATCAACCCCGCCAAAGTTCGGCGGGGCAGGTCCACTGCGCGGTCAATCCCTCGGGCGGACTGATCGCCTGCGGACATCCTGTCGGCTCGACGGGTCTCATGCAGGGCGTCTTTGCGGTGTGGCAACTCCAGGGGTCGGTCAAAAAGCATTTCAAGGCCGACCAGCTCCAAGTCAAGAATGCGAAGCGGGGCGCAATCCATTCCCATGCGGGCACGGGCACCTATGTCTCCGTCTCCGTTTTGGAAAGGGAGGGTGGTCTCGATACGTCCCGCTAAGATCATGCGGGACTACTCGACCACCGAATAAGGAAAATTAACTATGGCAAAATTACCTTCACAACGCGAAGAAACGCTGGGCGGCTACATCGTCCACGGTATTCCGTTCCCTGTCAGTACCGATGAGGAAGGATTGCAATTTCTCAAGAAGATGGCGCCGATCCAGATCGAGCAGGAATATAAGATCACGTACCTGCATTCGTACGGACAGGACAGCCCGTGGTTCGCGGCGCTGACGAATAAGCGGCTGATCGCTTCGCGCGACGCCGAAAGCGGATACACCACCGCCAACCCGCGCGGCCACGACATGTTCTCGGGTGCGGAGACCAAGTGGGTTGACATCACGGATGTCCCCGCCAAGGTGCACGCCTTCACTGTTTGTTATTTCGGCTCGGAAGAGTTCCTGCCCGAATGTCCGTTCGTGCTGGCGTTGATCGAGTTCGAAGGCGTGAACACGCTGTTGCTGACGCGTCTCATGGGCGTTGACCCTGCCACGCCCGCGCTTGATTGGATTGGCATGGAGGTGAGGCCGCGCTTCCTGCGCAATTCCAAGTTGAAGCCGACGGATGTGTATTTCGTGCCAACATCCAGTGAACAGTGAGCAGTAGACAGTTATCAATGTTCAGTCATCAGTGAGTGAAAGCAGAAGGGGCTACGCATGAGGCGGAGTCCCTTTTTATATTTTGCTCAAATATGCTTTCACTGCTTCCTTGAATTCTCCCGCCCATTGACAGGATTCGTTTGCCTGTTCATCTGTTACTTCTTCGCCTTCGTCCCCGTAATGTCCAGTCTGGCGAAGTTTCTGTGCGTCGATGATGTAACGATGGAACTTTGGATCGAGCAAACCCGTTTTGGCGAACTCCTTGCCATACGCCGCAACAACTGCCGAATGGCTTGAGAAAGTCAATCCTTTTGTCAGTATCATCGCTTGAGCCAGGTAGAAAATCGTGTAATACGTTTGCGCGGCAGAAAAGCGCGGGTGTCCCATTTTAATCAATGCCTTTGCCACCTCATGGCTTTCATCAGCCAGTTTCAGCAAATGCTCGATTTCGGGTGTCATCATACCGTCACACCCTCCCTCCTCACATTGATGTACAACGGCATCCGACTTTCGGCATATTTTTTTTCGGAAGCAAGTTTAGTTGAAATGACCACGTCGTGTTTTAGTGAAAGGGATGCGACCAATTCCGACGAGCGTTTATCCTGTTCCCAATAATCGAATTCGCCCTTCAACACAATCAGCACGTCAATATCCGAATCGGGCGGATGCGCGTCGCCGCGCGCGTATGAGCCGAACAGGATTACGGCTTTCAACTGGTCGCCGTAGATCGCGGCTAATCCCTTTTTCAGTTCGCGCAAGATGCTCTTGATATTTCTGGGCATGGCACTGCTCGCGCCTGTATCTTATCGTTTTTCCTTGCAAAACGCAACCAATAACCTTTTCCCTTTTGTGACAGTGATGTCTCTACTTTAGCACAAATCGCCGCGGCTGTCACTCACTATTCCCCATTTACTATTCACCACTTTCTATCTTCGCTCCCACCTCGCTGACTCCCAATTCGAAGACACGCGCCGGATAAAGCCACTGCCGATGCACCCGCGCGTTTGGCGGTGTCCATGGCTTGGCGTGCGCCGGGAATGAGCGGCAAGCGATACGGCTGGTGGTTTTTCACGACTCCGAAAAATGTATTGCCTGCGGCGCTTGCGTCCTGCAATGTCCGGAGGATGCGATTGAATTGAAATAGCTTCAGTGCGGCAGGGTAAAATAGAACCATGAATGGACAAACCCGCGCGGACATCAAACCCGGCATGACGGTGCTGATCGTTTTGAAGCAGGATCAGCCTACCGGCAAATTGACCAAGGGCATCGTCAAGGATATTCTGACCAAATCGCCGACTCATCCGCACGGCATCAAAGTCCGTTTGCAGAGCGGAAAAGTTGGGCGCGTCAAGGAAATCGTGACCGAATGATCAGGAAACATTCCTCAATTTTGATCGCTGTTGCGGCGCTTCTTTTGAGTTCGATGGCTTGCGAGCCAGTTATTGCCATTGGATACGACGAACTCCTTATCGTTTTTCTGATCGTTGCGTTCTTGTTTGGCCCACTGGTTCTCAGATTCTGGCGCGCCCTCGGCAGGGTTAAGGAAGAATTGAAAAAAAAGAAAGATTAGCCTGACGGTTACAATTTTATTTTGCGGGGTTTAATAAATGCGGAAATATTATAATGGGCCGATCTCCATACGAGCACTGGCCGGGCGAGCCGATTGCAAAACTGAAGGTCAATAACCCTGCTCGAAATTCACCTGATACTTCAAAGGTTCGCCGCGCAGAAATAGTCGGTAGTTTTCAATGAACAGGCCGGATATTTCTTTTGGGAAACTTGGCGCGGCGGTGTGCGCTGTGATGAATAAATTTGGCATACGCCAGAAAATATGATCGGATGGCAGCGGCTCACGTTGAAAAACATCCAGCACCGCGCCCGCGATTTGACCGGATGAAAGCGCCTCGGCCAGCGCAGATTCGTCCACAGCGTTGCCGCGGCCAACGTTGACGAACAATGCATGTGGCGGCAATCTTTTCAAGACGGCTGAATTGATGATGTGATTTGTTGCGTTCGTATTTGGCAGCACGCACACGAGATAATCCAGGTGTGCGGCGAAGGAGGAAATGTCTGCATGGAAATACATGTCCACATCGGGACAGGTTTCGCTGGCGCGCGTAAATCCGTGGACGGTCATGCTGAAATGTTTGGCGGTGCTGGCAAGATGCGCTCCAATTGAGCCGACGCCGAGCAGTCCAAGCGTTTTACTGCGCAGGCTGCCGGTAACGGCTGCATCCCAGCGATGTTCCTGTTGAGACGTGTAACGCTGCAGAATCTTTCGTTTATGGAAAAGCAGGTAGCCAAAGACGTAC
>JAKBYW010000220.1:0-4709 GCA_021840275.1 Chloroflexota bacterium
TCTTCGTGGACCGCGATGATTACAAAGGCATCTTCGCTCCCACCTATCGTCCAATCAAGGATAAAGAAGCCCAATCTGTCGGCATCGCCGCGATCGACCACATCGTCGGCAACGTGCAACTCGGCAAGATGGATCAATGGGTCAACTTCTATCATGATGTCATGGGCTTCCGCCTGCTCCGTCATTTTGACGACAAGGATATTTCCACAGAATACTCTGCGCTTATGTCGAAGGTTGTTCAGAATGGCAATGGCCGCGTCAAGTTCCCGATCAACGAACCAGCCGAGGGTAAGAAGAAGAGTCAGATCGAAGAATATCTCGATTACTATCTCACGCCTGGCGCGCAACACATTGCGCTGATCACCGGCGACATTCTCAAAACCGTTGACCAACTCCGCAGGAACGGTGTTGAATTCCTGCGTGTGCCCGAAACCTATTACGAGATTCTTCCCGACCGTGTTGGCAGGATCGACGAGGATATGAAGGCCATTCACGATCTCGGCATCCTGGTGGATCGCGACGACGAAGGCTACCTCCTGCAAATTTTTTCCAAACCCATTCAAGACCGCCCAACCATGTTCATCGAAATCATCCAACGCCACGGCTCACAAAGTTTTGGCAAAGGAAACTTCAAAGCGCTGTTCGAGTCAATCGAGCTGGAACAGGAAAGACGCGGTAATCTTTAACTGTTGGAAAGTTGGAAGGTTGACAAGTTCATTTGTGACCTTCCAACTTTCCAACTTTCCAACCTTAAACCTTATGCACTTCGTCACTATTTCCACACCTCACACTGACTCGAGACCGGCCCTCGTTAGAGAGGGCCGAGTCTACCCGCTGCCTTTTGCTGACATGCGGGCCGTCATCGAAGCCGGCGCAGAGACAGCCGCTCGCCAGGCGTCGAAAGAATCATTTGACATTCGACAGATCAAACTTCATGCACCGTTGCAGCCAAAAACTCTGCGCGACGCATATGCGTTCGAGCAACATGTCAGAACAGCCAACCAGAATCGCGGACGTGACATTCCCGCCGAATGGTACAAATTCCCAATTTTTTACTACACAAATCCGAATAGTATCTTTGGGCCAGATGATGAAATTCCGTATCCGGATTACACTCAGGCATTGGATTACGAACTGGAGATCGCGGTGATCATTGGCAAGGCCGGTATCAATCTTTCAGCCGACGAGGCTGCCGAACACATCTTTGGCTATACCATCTTCAACGATTGGTCGGCGCGTGACGTTCAACGCGAAGAGATGAAGGCCGGGCTGGGTCCAGCCAAAGGCAAGGACTTCGCCTCGTCGCTGGGACCGCTCATCGTCACGCCTGAAGCGCTGGCCGATAAAACGGCCGGACGCCCGGGCGTGTATGATCTGTCCATGACGGCGAAAGTCAACGGCGTGGAAATGTCGCGCGGAAATTTAAAAGATATCTTCTGGTCATTTGGTGAGATCATCGCGCACGCATCACAATCAGCGATGTTATATCCGGGTGATGTAATCGGCTCCGGAACGGTCGGCACAGGCTGTTTGCTCGAACTGACCAAGACACAAGGCCCGTGGCTGAACAAAGGCGATGTGGTCGAGTTGGAAATCGAGAGAATTGGGATTTTGAAAAACATTGTCGGAAGGGACAAAAAATGAACAAAAGAATTTTGGCGGGGATGCTCGTATTGATATTAGCAACACTAGCCTGCGGATCAGCTATGCCAACGCAACAAGTTGACAACGTTTCGACCATTGTGGCTGCGACGATCCAGGCATTGACAGCCGCCGCACCACTCGCAACTCAACCGCTCGCAACACAAGCCGCGCCGGCGCAAGCACCGCAGCCGAGCGGAGTTGCCGCATCATTTGGCAATGTCAGCTTTGTCATTCCAAATGGTCTCGCCAGCGGCGCAAGCGGCGAACAGGCTGCGGCAGTTGACGAAACAAACGGCGCGCCGTGGGAGGTTGCCCCCGCGCACATTCATTTCACACTGAACGGTTATAACGACCAGCTTGGAAAGTTTAGTGTAGCAGACATCACTATTTATCCAGCGCAAGATTTTGCGGCTGTTTCTGCAGGCGCGACCAACAGCCTTCAAAGTTTACAAGCGATTCTGGCAAGCCCGTCCGCGCCTTTGACAAAGGATGCGCTGCCGCAGGTCCCGACCTTCAACGCTGCGCAAATGTTCGCCGCACAGGTTCAGAGAATCAATTTTGCCAGCGGCTCCGGTCTGCGCATGGTGACGCAATACGGACAGGCAGTCGGCCCGGCCACCAATAACGGGACCTTCTATCATTTTGAAGGCCTGACCAGCGATGGAAAATATTATGTGGTCGTGGTTCTGCCCATCGGCTCGCCCCTCCTTTCTTCGGGCAACGATCCAAACGCGCCTGCCCCGGCAGGAGGTGTGCCCTTCCCCGGTTATAGCAGTATAGACCCAAAAGATTATGATACATATTTTCAGGCCGTGAGCGATAAACTGAACGCGGCGGGCGCAGACACGTTCCAGCCGTCGCTTTCACAACTCGACGCGTTGATCCAGTCCATTACCGTCACTTCTCAATAGTGAATCCAAATATGACGACACTTTCCGAGCCGCAGGAAAGTGTCATCTTTTACACCTCGTCTATGAAGAGAAAACAATAAGACTCGGCTAATGTTGCCCGATGCGTTCGCTCAGACTTTATAAGTATCCAAAGGAGTCGCTATGCCTTTTTATCATAAGCTCGGCAAAATTCCGCATAAGCGTCACACACAATTCAAAAAACCAGACGGAAAACTTTATCGCGAAGAACTGATGGGGCTGGAAGGCTTCTCTTCCATCCAATCCATCCTCTACCATACTTACCTGCCGCCGCGTGTAACGCGGACCGAAGACCTCGGCCCGCTCAAACCTGAATACGTGGACTTCGGCCCCATCCGCCACCGCGCTTTCGGGACGGCTCAAGCCCCGCTCGGAACGGATCCAGTTTCGGCGCGGATGCCCCTGCTCGGCAACAACGACGTCATCCTCGGCATTTGCCGCGCCAGCAAAAGCATGGACTATTTTTATCGCAACGCGCAGGCTTACGAGACGTGGTTCATGCACGAAGGCAAAGGCACACTCAAAAGCCAGTTTGGGAATCTGGAATTTCGTTCCGGCGATTACATCGTGATCCCATTTGGAACGACCTGGCAGATGCAGATCGATTCCAAAGAAGCTCGCTTTTTCACCATCGAATGTCCATCACAGATCGTGCCGCCAAAACGCTATCGCAACGATTACGGCCAACTGCTCGAACACGCTCCCTATTCCGAGCGGGACATCCGCGTGCCGTCAGAGTTGGAGACGTATAATGAACGCGGCCAGTTCGAGGTCCGCGTAAAGGTGCGAGACAGGTTGTCCCGCCACATACTGGATTATCATCCCTTCGATGTGGTCGGCTGGGATGGTTATTTGTACCCGTGGATTTTCAACATCGAAGATTTCGAACCGATCACAGGCCGTGTCCACCAGCCGCCGCCTGTTCATCAAACTTTCGAAGGGCATAACTTTGTCGTGTGTTCATTCGTGCCGCGGCTCTTTGATTATCATCCTGAAGGAATCCCCGTGCCGTATAATCACTCGAATGTGAACTCGGATGAAGTGTTATATTATGCTGAAGGAAATTTCATGTCGCGCAAAGGCATCGACCAATACGACATCAGCCTGCATCCTTACGGCCTGCCACACGGCCCGCAGCCCGGCATGACGGAAGCCAGCATCGGCAAAAAGGAAACCACCGAGCTGGCCGTGATGGTGGATACTTTTTATCCGCTCAATCTCACCAGGCAGGCAGTGGAAATGGAAAAGAAAGAATATATGGCAAGCTGGCTGGAAGGCAATGGAGAATAACCGGTGGTCACGCTTCAAGCGTGGCCTTTATAATACATGTCATGGAAATTTCTCCGGCAAGCCTTTCTCACCAATCCATCTACAAAATCTTGATCGGCTCGGTTCTTCCCCGACCGATTGGCTGGATCTCGTCTGTGGATATCAATGGCCGCCCAAACCTGGCTCCGTTTTCATTCTTCAACGTGGTCTGCTCCAAACCGCCCACGGTTGTTTTTTGTCCGCTCATTCGCGGCACGGATGGCAAGACCAAGGACACGCTCAACAATGTGCGCGCCACCGGTGAGTTCGTGGTCAATATCGTGACCGAGGAACTGGTGACCGCCATGAATCTGTCCTCGATTGAGGACGTTCCCGAATTAAATGAATTTGAGTTTGCTGGCTTGACCGCCGCGACATCGGTGGCTGTCCGCCCGCCGCGCGTCGCAGAAAGCCCGATCCACTTCGAATGCAAAGTCCATCAAATCGTGGACATCAGCGACCAGCCGGGTGGAGGCAGTCTGGTAATCGGCACCATCGTTCATATTCACGTGGACGAGCGCGTTCGGCTCGGTGAGGATAAGATCAATTTGTCCGCGTTGAAACCCGTCGGCAGGCTGGCGGGCAACTATTATACAAGAGCGACCGATCTGTTCAAAATGGAACGTCCCAAAACGAAACTTCAGGAGAAAGCAAAATGAAATTGCGGAAAACGATCTTGATATTTTCCAGCGCACTCATCCTGAGTGTGCTGGCTTGCAACATCGGCTTGCAAGCGCCGACGGCATTAAGCCCGCGCGATGCGGCTGGGACCATCGTGGCGCAGACGTTACAGGCGCAGGGGTTGCCAACTTCATCAGGTCAGATCTT
>JAKBYW010000221.1:0-4681 GCA_021840275.1 Chloroflexota bacterium
AATCACACCGCTGCCAAATCGCTGATGTTCTTCCTCGTGGATAACATCGAACACAAATACAGGTCTCCGCTGATCGAGAGGACGCGCGGCTTGTTGAAGACCATGCCGTGGACGGGCGCGCTCTTCGCCTTCGGCTTGATGACGTTGATCGGTCTGCCGCCTGGCGGAATCTTCATTACGGAGTTCGCGCTCTTCCGCGCGGGCTTCGCGCTCCACCATCCCTGGCTGATGGGCATTGCACTGGTTCTGCTGGCGGTGGTCTTTGTTTCGTTCATCAATCATCTCAATAAGATGTTGTACGGCGTGCCCGCCGAAGATGACATCAATATGGAACGCCCGACGGAACGCTTCTCGTGGCGCATTGCGTTGTTATTAATTAACGTGGCTGTGCTAGTCACGCTTGGCTTGACTTTACCATCGCTGCTGGCAACGCTGATCAATCAAAGCGTAGGGATAATTTCAAGATGACAGACTTTACTCAACTCCAATCCGCGCTGACAGAAAATTTTCAGGAACGCATTAGCAAACTCCGCGTCCTGCGCGGGAACGAATTGCACTTCCAAATCTCACGCGGCGATGCACTCAAACTGGCGCAGATGCTCCATGCCGATTTCAACGCTGAACTACGGCTGATGGTCGCCAACGACCGCCGCGCTGACAAAGGCGTGTACGAGATTCACTATCTATTCGTCAACGACCGCGAGAACTGGTACGCGCACGCGACAAAAAATCTGACCCCCGACGACCCGACGATTGACTCGATGGCAACGTTTTATTATCCTGCCTCGCGCTTCGAGCGCGAAATCCACGACCTATTCGGCATCGAATCCATTGACCACCCCGATACCCGCCCGCTGGTGCGTCATGCGTTCTGGCCCGAAGATTACTTCCCGCTCCGCAAAGATTCTGTCCCCCCCGCTACGCGAAAATTCTTCGACGATGGCACGCCGTTTCAGTTCATGCCGGTCGGCGGCGAGGGCGTGTATGAAATTCCAGTTGGACCCGTTCACGCGGGCATCATCGAGCCGGGACACTTCCGCTTTAGCGTGGTCGGCGAGACGGTGATTGACTTGAAAATCCGCCTGTACTTCACGCACAAGGGCACGGAGAAACTCTTTGAAGGGCGCGCTCCCGCCGACGGCGTGGAACTTGCCGAGCGCATCTCCGGCGACACGACCATCGGTCATTCGCTGGCATATTGTCAGGCTATTGAGTCGCTGGCTGGCTGTGAAATCCCCGCCCGCGCAAAATATCTGCGCGTCATCCTGCTGGAGATGGAACGGCTCTATAATCACATCGCCGATTTCGGCGCGATCTGCAACGACACGGGCTTTGCCGCCGCGCACTCGCACTGCTTCCGCATCCGCGAGCGACTTCTGCGTTTGAACAAACGTCTGACGGGAAATCGTCTCCTGCGTGGCGGAATCATCCTCGGCGGAGTTGGACACGATCTGCCCGCCGATATAAACCCTTCGACAGGCTCAGGGCAAGGTCTCGCTGCCGAGCTGGACTCGGTCATCGCCGACTTCAATGAAATTGTGGAAATCAGCCTCGACAACACCATGCTGACCGACCGTCTGGATACGGCGGGGTATCTCACCACCAAGACTGCCACCGACCACGGCGTGCTGGGCTATGTGGCGCGCGCCTCGGGCATTGACGTGGACGCGCGGCGCGATCATCCCTTTGCCGCGTACCCATTGCTCCAGTTCAAAGTGGCAACGTCCCAACCTGGGGATGTGCGCGCCCGCGCCCAAATCCGCGTGGACGAAGCGCACGAATCTGTGAGTCTCATCAAACAAGTGCTCGCGCAACTGCCAAGCGGAGAGTTGGTTGCGCCATTGGGCAGACTGCCCGCTTGGGAACCTGCTTTCGGCATGGTCGAAGGCTGGCGCGGCGCGATCCTTCATTGGGTAATGGCCGATGATCATAGCAAACTCTATCGCGTCAAGGTGAAAGATCCGTCCTTCGTCAACTGGCCCGCACTCTCGTTTGCCCTGTTAAAGAACATCGTGCCGGACTTTCCGCTGGTCAACAAGTCGTTTAACCAATCGTATTCAGGGAATGACTTATAGGGAAAAATTCTTTTGATCCAGTGGCCAGATCGTCGTGGAAGCCGAGAAGCGTGGATGCAAGTTCAGTGAAAAGTAACCGGCAATCCCATTAACAAAACATTAAAAAATCATGTATAATACGCGCAATCCGCAAGGATCATTTGGAACTTCCGCCGCCTCGGCGGTCTGGCTTGCTAACAGAACTCTGGAAACGCACGACATCCTGGCTTCAGGAGATTTTTACAAAGTCGCCGTCTTCTCGACGGATAAATTTGAGAGAATGACTTCTCGGATTGTAATTTCGACTGGCGTGACTTAATAATAACCTCACGCGACTAATCTACCTCCCATCCGCTTCTCGCGGGACCTGGGGCCGGTTTTCCAACCCAGACTCTTATGCACAGCTGAGGCCGTTCATCTGCACTGCAACACAGTGCGACACAAGTCGGCAGGTTCTTAGCTGTGTCTGTGTTTAATGCCGAAGATCACTGCCCTTCAACCCCAGAAGCGCGACCCCCAGCGAGTGAATATTCACCTCGACGGAGAATACGCCTGCGGGCTGGCCCGCATTGTGGCCGCCTGGTTAAAAGTTGGACAGGAACTGAGCGATGAAAAGATCGCCTCGCTGCAGGCCGAGGATGCCCGCGAGCGCGCATACCAACAAGCTCTGCTTTTCCTGAGCTACCGCGCCCGCTCCGAATCCGAGATCAGGCAGAATTTACGCAAGCACGAAATTCCTGAAGAGGTCATCGAGCAGACGCTCGAACGGCTTCGCGAGAATCGACTCGCAGACGACGACAAATTTGCCCGCGCCTGGGTGGAAAATCGCAACACCTTCCGCCCGCGCAGTCGGCGTGCACTTTCAGTCGAGCTTCGACAAAAGGGTCTTTCAGATGAGGCGGCGCAATCTGCGCTGGCCGGTTTGGATGAGGAAGCCCTGGCCTACGAAGCAGGCTTGAAAAAAGCACGCCGCCTCCAGGTCCTGGAATGGAACGAGTTTCGCAAGAAACTATCCGAATTTCTGGCCCGCCGCGGGTTTCCATACTCCGTCATCGCGCCCACCGTATCGCGCATTTGGAACGAGACGCACGCGGAGCAAAATACAATTGACAATGAGGAAATCTTATGAACCTAATTAGTATCATGGTGGACATCCTCGTGCTGGTTGTGGGTGTGGCCGCCGGCTATTTCTTTCAACGCTATCAACAGGACCGCGCCCTAAAAAACCAGCAGGATAAAGCCGAAAATATTTTGAAGGTCGCCAGCGAACAAGCGCGGCTGATCGAAAGCCAGGCGCGTGAAAGCGCAACCAAGATCGTGCAGTCCGCCGAAGGCGAGATCAAAGAGCGGCGCATTGAATTGAACCGCGATGCCGAACGCATGGATAAGCGCCGCACCGAGCTGGAAGCGCGCGCCGACAAACTCGAACAACGTGAACAGGCATTGAACAAGCGTCAAAGCGCCGTGGATAAACGCGCCAATGAAATCGACAGTTTGTACGGCCAGGAAATGTCCAAACTCGAACAAATCGCGCAATTGACGCAGGATGAGGCCAGGAAGGATTTGTTCGCTGCGGTCGAAAAGGAAGCCCGCGCCGACATGGCCCGCATCTATCGTCAGATCGAGGCCGAGGCGCGCGAGGAAGGCGAGAAGCGCGCCCGCAAACTCATCGCGGATGCCGTTCAGCGTGTTGCATCCGAACACGTTGCAGAAGTGACCAGTTCGCGCGTCACCTTGCCGAACGAAGAGATGAAGGGCCGCATCGTTGGCCGCAATGGACGTAACATCAAGGCCTTCGAACAGGCCGCCGGTGTGGATGTGATCGTGGACGACACGCCTGAATCCGTGACGATCTCGTGCTTTGATTCGGTGCGACGCGAAATAGCACGCCGCGCCCTCACCCGCCTAACGGTGGATGGACGCATTCATCCCGCTCATATCGAAAAGATCATCGAGGAAGAAACCAAGGCCGTTGACAAGATCATCAACGAGTCTGGCGAACAAGCCGCCTTCGACGCGGGCATCGCCGGGTTGCATCCCGAAGTGTTGCGCATGATGGGACGTTTGAAATTCCGCACTTCATACGGACAGAATCAACTGGCGCACGCGGTGGAAGTTTCAAAACTGGCCAGTATTCTGGCATCCGAATTGGGCGCAAAAGTGGACCTCGCCAAACAGGGCGGTTTCCTGCACGATATCGGCAAGGCCATGGATCACAATCAGGAAGGCACGCACGCTTCTCTCGGCGCAGAGTTTTGCCGCCGCTACGGCGTGAATTCAATTGTGGTCAACGCGATTGAATCGCATCACCATGAAGTTGACCAATTGACCATCGAGGCTGTGATCGCTGAGGCCGCCGACGCCATCTCCGGCGCTCGTCCGGGTGCACGCCGCGAAGATCTCGAAGCCTACATCAAACGCATCCGCACGCTTGAAGAACTGTCCATGTCATTTGAGGGTGTGGCACAGGCATTTGCAATCCAGGCTGGACGCGAAGTGCGCGTCATCGTCAAGCCGGATAACATTGACGATCTGGCCTCCGCCCGGCTGGCGCGTGACATTGCCAAGAAGATCGAAGAGACGATGCAATATCCGGGACAGATCAAAGTCACCGTGATCCGCGAGAC
>JAKBYW010000222.1:0-4672 GCA_021840275.1 Chloroflexota bacterium
GAATCAAACGATAGCAGGCAAGCTCGTCATTTCACTGAGCGCGGTGAAGAAGCATACCGGTAATATCTTCAACAAGTTGAATGTCAACAGCCGCACACAGGCGCTTGCCCACGCGCGTCAGTTTGGATTGCTTTCCCCGGACAAATAAATTCCATCTATCCCAATCTGATTTTTTATAAGAGGAGGTGTACCAAAGTACACCTCCTCTTATTTTGTTGTAAAAAATAAGCACCACCTTAGTATAGTGACATTTCCCCTCCAAGGGTCTATATTGTGTGCAAGACAAAAATAAGGAGAAAAAATGACTACTGTAACGGCAACAAACCCTACACATCAATCCAAGACTGAACATGTCAATTCAGCATGGGCAAGCCTCTACAATCTGGGCGGTATATCAGCCCTCCTGATGGTCCTGATCATCATCATTCAACTCATCGTTTTCATGAGCGCGCCGCAGCCGCTTGATGGCACCACACTCGAATGGTTCATGCTCTTTCAAAGGAACATGCTGATTGGGTTGATTGATTTTGAACTCTTGATGATCGTTTACATGATCCTTTTCATCCCGCTGGCTCTTGCGCTCTTCATACTGCTCAGGCAGGTCAGCCCGTCCTGGACGGCCCTCTACCTGGCTTTGAGTTTGATTGGGGTAATGTGCTTCATTGCTGCAAGACCTGCCTTCGAAATGCTATACCTAAGCAACGGATACTACGCGGCAAATACTGATGCGCTAAGGGCAGTGTTCCTGGCGGCTGGAGAGGCGAAGCTGGCCAGCTTCCACGGCACCACCTTTCACATCAGCTACATACTCGGTTCCATTGCCGGCTTGATCATCTCGTTCGTCATGTTGAAAACCGATATCTTCAGCAAGACAACGGCATACATACGGATCGCATCCAGCGTATGCGACTTCGGCCTGTATATCCCCATAGTTGGCATCTACATCTCCATTCTTTCTGTCCTGTTTCTTTTCATCTGGAATATCCTGGTTGCCCGAAAACTCTTCCAACTGGGTACTGTATCTTGAAATATACAAGGAGCAATAAAATGAACACAAAAGTTATGAGCATCGGTCAGGAAAAACAGAATATCGAGAGAATCGATTTCCAATGGAATTGGTTGTATAAGGTCGGAGCGGTCGCTGCCTTAACAGCCATGTTCGCTAACATGCTGGATGTCGTTCTTGGATTTGGAGGAACGGAGATCGTTACCTACGGCACCAAATCCGCAACCACCTGGTTCGCTGTTTTTCAAGACAACTGGTTTAAAGGCTTATATTCACTTGGCATCTTAAATATCCTTTATTTGATCGCCATGCTGCCGGTTTATTTCGCGCTATTTGCGGCTCATCGTAAAAGGCAGGCAGTTTATGCCGCCCTGGCAATGATCGTATTTCTGATCAGCATGTCCATTTACATATCCAATAATGCGGCCATCCCGCTTCTTGTTTTATCCAATAAATATGCGCTGGCAGACACGGATATACAAAAGACAATATTGACAGCGGCAGGTGAATCAGTATTGGCTCGCGGCGAAGATTTTACACCGGGCTCTTTTATCGGTCTTTTTCTCGGCAGCATTGCGGCGATTGCAATCTCGTTTGTTATGCTGCGCGGCGGGATTTTTGGAAAAGTGAATGTCTGGATTGGGATCGTTGGGTTTACGTTTTTATCCTTATTCACGATCCTGGCAACTTTTGTGCCCGCTCTTTACACCATCGCTTTTTATTTTTTCGGATCCATTGGCGGACTTCTGGCTTTGACCTGGTTTGCACTGGTTTCCCGCAGGCTCTTTCAACTTTCAAGACAGGCAGGATAAAACCGATGTCAGGAATAGGTCACCTCGCGCCCGGGTTGGCGGCGAAGTCTGTTACTCCCCAAGTACCGCTTTGGGTGTTACTCATAGCCGGTGAGACAAACGACATCCTTTATTTCTTGTTCTCGTCTGCCGGCATTGAGTCAAAAGCGGTCATCACAGTCATGGATTTTAATCAGGGAGTTAAATATCTGACACCCGGTTCAAATCCGTGGTCGCATGGGCTTTTCATGTCCGTGATCTGGGCGATGATCGCCGCTGCCATTGCTTTTCTTTTTTATCGGGACCGACGGACAAGCGGCATGATCGGGCTGGTAGTCCTTAGTCACTGGCTACTGGACTTCTTCATGCATTCCAACCTCCCGCTTTTCTTTGATGGTTCGTCACTCGTTGGACTGGGTCTGGAAAATTCAGGAATCGGTTTTCTCTTTATGACTGTTTTGGATCTTCTCCTGCTTGCCGTGGGGATTGCAATTTATTTTAGAGCGAGAAAACGAATAACCGATCAGTGAAAGTACAGATATCTTTGATCCTGTTTGGAACTTGATATTCAGCATCAAATTCCAAAATCATGAAACATAATTTTCTCAATATGAAAAGGTAAATCAATGAACGATAAAATCTTAATCACTTATGCCAGCAGGGCCGGTTCCACTGCTGAGATCGCAGAAGCGATTGGCAAAACAATGGCCCAAAACGGCGCACAAGTGGATGTGCTTCCGATGCAGGAAGTGACAGACCTGACTCCATACCGGGCAGTGGTGGCCGGCAGTGCCATACGAAAATCGAAATGGCTGCCGGAGGCGATGCAATTTGTTCAGGCCCATCGATCTGAATTGCGACAGAAGCCTTTCGCCACCTTTACAGTATGCATCACCCTGGCGATGTCTAATACTGACCAGTATCGACAGGTGGTGAAAGAGTGGATACAACCTGTGCGCATGCAAGTGAGACCACTTAGCGAAGGCCTTTTTGCCGGGATGCTGGATTTCCATAAACTGCCGCTGACTTTTGATACCCTGCTGCTACGCGTGGTCGTTACCCTTGGAATTTTTCCAAAAGGTGATCGTCGTGATTGGAATGTTGTTCGCAACTGGGCAGAAGGTGTCCGCCCGCTGCTGCTCCAATAGATTTCATTGACATGGACGCACCTCGCGTTTACGAATTTCGTGTGGAAGGTCAACTGGCGGATCGCTGGTCCGAATGGTTTGAAGGATTGACTATCTGCAATGATACCAACGGTGAGACAACATTGACCGGACTGTTAGCCGATCAAGCGGCTTTGTTCGGCGTTCTTAATAAAATACATGATCTGAATTTGATTCTGATTTCGGTAATTAGGGCACCCGCTTTAACCGCCTCTCCAATACAAAGTCCACCCATAGGTAATAGGGGCGTGAAAAACGTCTCATAAGGGCGAATTGAATTGCTTTTGCCGCCTACGTGCTTTGACAATTCTCTTCATCATCCCTATAATCCCGACCGTTCCTACTTTCCACAATCCATCCCCTCTCTATAGAAGCCCAGCTATTCGCCGGGCTTCTTCCGTTGTATCCATCCTCCATATCCCACTATCTGAAAGGAAACCATACTCACGAATTCAAAATCATATCCATCGCATTTCCAGCACCAGATATACAAGAAGTCGGCATGTTGAAAATATCTGTCTCTAAATTTCGCAGGCAAGGATGGTACACAATCAAATGGGAAGTAGGAATAAAAAACCTTGCGGCATGAGGCAGGTTCAGGTCTCGTCAACATGCTCGATGCAAATCCCGACACGCCCTGAAACCATAGGGCTGTGTCGGCAATTCGAACGTATTCATAAATCGTCCCATCCCTACACAGGAGGCATATTGAAACAATAGAACAATTGAATATCCCCTTAAATCAAAAACGGGCGCTGTCTCTGGGATTTTCCCAGGGCGGCGCCCGTTTTGATTCCGCTCCACAGCGAGGACTCACCGGGGTGAGAGGCCCGGTAAAAAACGAAGACCGTCCGGCAGCAACCAGACGGTCTAAGGTGGAACAAATGTTCAACCCAGATGATACCACAACCGTAAAAACCGTCAAGATTTCTGCGCCATTTGCTCTCAAGGCGTATCAACGTCTGATCATCGTGAACGGCAAAGCGATCAACATCGCAGCATCCGCCGGACGACAGCAGGGAGACTACCTGTATTCCGCGATTGTTACACTGGTGCGCGAGGATGCAGCCGTGTATACCAGCGCCCCATGCTGGGCAAGTGTGGATGTGGAATGAAAAGATACCGATACACCGGACTGCGCGGATGCGTGATCATGCACTCCCACTGGAAATATTTAACCATTCCCAAAAAGGAGACTGATCATGAGAACCCTCGCAATGCTTCTCATCCTGGTCGCTATCGCCGCCAGCCAGCCGTATCACTGGCTCTCGGTGGCCGTGGCGCTCATCATCCATTTACTGGGCGCATAGTTCATTCAACAAAAGGAGGCCGCAGAAAAACTCATGGAAAATATTCTTTCCGCCGCCGAAGAAATTTTGGGAACAGCGGTTCGGGTGGAACGCCACAGGGATTGGGCCATCTTCTGGTGCCCATTTCACAATGACTCGGATCGCGCTGGACAGGGTGGCCATCCCAACTTCGGTGTCAATCTCGTCAGCGGATATTGGAAGTGCCTGCGCTGCGGTGCCACCGGTGGTTCGTTGAATTCCCTTCGAATCAAACTCGGCCAGGATTGGATGCCGCCTGTATCGGTAGCAACGCCGACACGCCCATCAAGACCGCCATCACAAGTTCAATTGCTGGATGAAGCTGTATCGGAGGCACGCTCGCTTGTGCAACGATCCCCTGCATGGAGCTACCTTGCTCAG
>JAKBYW010000223.1:0-4619 GCA_021840275.1 Chloroflexota bacterium
GCCTTATGTTGCAACGTTTGCCGTGCTGTCCACATACCAAGCCTTGCGCCTGTTCTCGGCTCAGAAAAAACTTGTCCATGCCCTGATACTTGGGGTTGAGCTTGGCTTGCTGATCCTTTCGCGTCAATGGGGATTCTTCCTTTTTCCTGCGATTGGAATTCTCGCTGCCTTGCTGGCTTGGAAAGAAAAGCGCTTTACTCTGATCGGCTGGACAACCGTAAGCTTTATAGTTGCTTTTGTCCTTGGCGGATGGTTTTACCTCTTGCTCTTTCGGCAATATGGAACGATATCTGCCTTCAATAAAACTCCGGCTGAAAGTTTTTCTTTTTCCAACCAACCCCTGACTTTCTATACCGGTATGGGAGATGGACTCTTATTTCGAGATCCTATTCGTCCGGCGTTTGCCAATCAACTCTTCCCCATTTTTTACGCTGACACGTGGGGCGATTATTGGATGTACTTCACGATTTACGGACGCGATACACGGACGGGCGAATTGTTGTCAGGCGTTTCTCTGTTGAATGCGGCTCAATCAAATCCGCAGCCGAAATGGCTCGTAACCAATCGTTTTACGGTTCGAACGTATCAGGGCAGCGTGAATTTTATTGCTTTGCTTCCAACCGCACTTTTGCTGGCAGGGTTAATCGCCGGGCTGGTTGACATGCTTCGTCTCATCGGAATCCACCCGCAGACAAGTTCCCAAACAACGCGGGCGCTCCTTGCGCTGATCGTGCTTTTCTCATTTCTTGGTTATGCCTGGTTCCTGATCCGCTATCCATCCCTCGATGTAGGCAATACGATCAAGGCAACGTATCTTATCCAGGTGTTTCCGTTGCTGGCAGTGCTCAGCGCATACTTGCTAAAGCAAATGAAGCAACATTGGCCTTACATTGAGCGTGTCGTGTCTATTGTTTTAGTTATAATATTTTTGTACAACCTCCCGGCCTTCGTCACACACTTTATCAAGCAATGAATATCCAGGCTGCAAAGGGAATTTGTACATGGAGATAGCCCGATGACTCTCAATTCGTTTCTGAAGTTGGATCCGGTATATCGCGATTACGTCTGGGGCGGCGACCGTTTGCGCCCTGGACATCATCCAACCGCCGAAGTGTGGGTGGTCTTTGAAGGGGATCGAATCGCCTCGGGCGCGCTGGCCGGTAAAACGTTGGGTGAAGCGGCGGCGCAGTTCGGCGAATCTCTATTGGGCATACGTCCCTTCCAACGCACTGGCACGCGTTTTCCTCTGCTCATTAAATTACTTGATTGCACGCAGTGGCTTTCCCTGCAAGTTCATCCAAACGATGAGCAGGCCGTTCAGATCGAAGGCCCCGGGCAATTTGGAAAGACCGAGGCCTGGCATGTTCTCGAAGCCCAGCCTGTTGCAAAACTAATTGCCGGACTCAAGCCTGGCACACGAATCGATGAACTTGCTGAATCGATTCGCAACGGCACGATCATCGAGCATGTGCAATATGTAAATGTAAATCAAGGTGATTCTGTTTTTATGCCTGCCGGAACGCTGCACGCGATTGGGCCTGGTTTGCTTATTTACGAAGTTCAACAAACATCCGATTGGACGTATCGCGTTTATGATTGGGGACGACCCGAAACAGAAAAACGCCGGTTACATATTGATAAATCCATTCGGGTTACGCGCGCTGATTTTACTGCGCCGGTCATTCCCGTACCTGCGCTTGAAGATGGTGCACAGAATAAACTCATCGAGTGCGAATATTTTACGCTAGAAATTTTGTCGGCCAAGAATAAAACCATTCAGCTCGACACGTGCGGCGAAAGTTTTCACGCCATCACGGTCATCGAAGGCAAAGCGCGATTGCAATCCGACCCTGAAAGCACCGAGCTTGAAAAATTTCAGACGGTAGTTGTGCCTGCCAGCTTGGGGCGTTATGAATTTCAGCCGCTCGAAAATTGCCGTGCATTAAAATCCAACCCGTAATTCATGAGCACCCAGGAAAGCATCACCAGGATTTTTCAACAAAAATTTGGGCATGCACCTGCACATCTTGCCCGCGCGCCGGGGCGGGTAAATTTGTTGGGCGAACATGTGGACTACAACGACGGACTCGTTCTGCCCGCCGCAATTGACCGCGCCACGTACATTGCTTTCTCGCCGACGGATTCGCATCACACCGCCCTATTTGCGGCGGACTTTTCCGAGCAGGCTTCTTTCACGCCGATAAATTTATCTGCCAAACTTCAATCCGACGGTTCGCCTTTTTCCGATTGGGCAAAATATCCTGCGGGCGTGGCCTGGGCATTAACCGAAAAAAATCTGCCCGTCAAAAATATGCAGGTTGTATTTGCTTCGGATGTGCCGCGCGGCGCGGGCTTGAGTTCATCGGCATCGGTCGAACTGGCTTTTGCCGTAGCGTGGATGACTCTCGGTAGCTGGAAACTTCCGCCGATGGAGTTGGCTTTAATTTGTCAGCGTGCCGAAAATAAATATGTCGGCGTGAATTGTGGGATCATGGATCAGTTCGCGTCGGCGTGCGGCGAAAAAAATAAACTGCTGCTGCTCGATTGCCGTTCGCTGGAATATCAAACATTGCCCCTTCCAAAGGATGTCGCTATGGTTGTCGCGGATACATCCGTGCGCCGGAAATTAACCACTAGCGCGTACAATGATCGCCGTGCGGCTTGCGAGGAAGCTGTCAAAATTCTCCGGAAAGATTTGCCCGAAATAAAATCCTTGCGTGATGTAAGTGTGGACGATTTCAATCTTCACGCGAACAAACTTCCGGCCCAGATCGAAAAACGGGCGCGGCATGTTGTTGAAGAGATCGAGCGCACCAATCGAGCAGTGACTCTTTTGCAGCGCGGCGACATCGTTGGCTTTGGGAAATTAATGAACGAGTGTCATGTCAGTTTGCGCGATCTCTACGAAGTGTCCATCCCCGAACTCGATACAATGGCGTGCATTGCGCAGTCGCTGTCAGGGTGTTATGGCGCGCGTTTAACGGGAGCCGGCTTCGGCGGGTGTGTTGCGTCGCTCGTTGCGCGGGATCAAGTCGAAGCCTTTGCAAAAAACCTAGCGCACGGTTATGAGTCCGAGACGGGACATCATCCGGAAATTTATATTTGCGAAGCATCGGATGGCGCGAGCGTGATTTTATAACAAGCCTTCCTGAACAAGCAGCTCGGCGTTGTAGATCGAGCCGCCCGCCGCGCCGCGAATTGTGTTGTGCGAGAGCACGACAAATTTCAGATGAAAGAGCGGATCGGGACGGACACGGCCAACGACGGTCGTCATGCCCTTGCCGGTCATGCGGTCGAGGCGCGGCTGAGGACGATCCGCTTCATGGCGGACAACGATGACGGGCTTCGGTGCTGACGGCAGATCGCGGGCCGAGGCTTGAGCCTGAAAACCGCTGAAGGCGCGGATGGCATCTTCGGGAACGACGGGATTCAAAAATTCGACACTGGCACACAGAGTATGACCGTCAATGACCGCCACGCGATTCGTGTGCGCTGAAAATTTTATGTCTGCCAAATTAATTTTATGGCTATTGAGTTTGCCGAGCATCTTGCGCGGCTCCCATTCGACCTTGTCTTCCTCGCCGCCGATGAATGGGATGACGTTGTCGTTGATGTCCATCGAAGACACACCGGGATAGCCCGCGCCGGAAAGCGCCTGAAGCGAAACCGCAAAAACTTTTTTGACGCCGAAAGAATCATCGAGCGCTTTGAGCGCAATGGTAAGGCCAGTGCTCGTGCAATTCGGATTGGTTGTGATACATCCGCTCCAGCCGCGCAGTTTGCGCTGTTCTTTGACCAGCGCGATGTGATCGGCGTTGATCTCCGGGAGGAGCAGGGGCACATCGTCCGCGCGGCGATAGGATGATGCGTTCGAGCAAACCGCAAAACCGGCCTTTGCAAATTGCGGCTCGAGGTCTTTGGCGAGATCGGCGGGCAACGCGGAGAAGACAATTTTTGCGTCCATTGATTCTGGCGTGGCTGGGACGACGACCATGTCACGCGCCCAATCGGGCATGGGTTCGGCCAGAACCCAGCGGCATGTTTTTGCATACGGCTGTCCGATGGAACGATCCGATGCGGCCAGCGCAACGACTTTGAACCACGGATGATTGTCGAGTAATGAGATGAATCTTTGGCCGACGGAACCTGTCGCGCCGAGAACTGCTACGGGGATTTGTTTCATGTGAAGACTCCTGCTTGATGTAATTTCCGATGGTCGAGCAGGCGGCAGGCTTCGATATGCAAAGAACGCTACTCAACCACCGCCGCTGTATCGAGACCACCAAAGGGCTAATTAACGATCAACTCATGCACCGCTTTTACAGCCGCATCGGTTGAGTTGGCATCCACTACAAGACTGATCGAAACTTCCGATGAACCCTGTGCGATGGCGAGTACGTTGACTTTGCGATTCCCAAGCTGGCTGAAAATTTGTCCCGCCACGCCGGGCGTGTGACGCATTCCCGCGCCGACCACGGTGACGATGGAGACATCTTCCGTTGTCCATACGCGGTCAATATCATCTTCGCTTAATTCATACGCAAAAACTTTTTCGAGCGATGAGACAACCTCATTTGCAGATTCTGATGGCACTGCAAAACAAATGGACTGTTCCGAAG
>JAKBYW010000224.1:0-4606 GCA_021840275.1 Chloroflexota bacterium
GGAAACTTTGAGTTCTTATGAGTTGATCCAGCGCTCGAAGTTCGTGATGGTCTACAACTCGACCATCGGGCTGGAGGCTTCGCTGATGGGCAAGCCCGTGTTATGCGCGGGCAGGGCGCGCTTCACGCAATATCCCACCGTGTTCTTCCCGCAGACTGCCGATGAGCAAAGAAGCAAGATGGAAGAATTTCTTGCGGCTGAAACGATTGCTGTCCCGCCTGAGTTCAAACGCAACGCACGCAGGTTCTTGTATTACCAGTTGTTCAGAACGTCCCTGCCGTTTGGGGATTTTCTAGGGCCATCTGTCCGCACGACCCAGACGAGGTTGAAGTCGTTTGAGTTGAAGGAGTTAATGGAGTCCGATGCGGTGAAGGTGATTACAAAAAGTATTTTGGAAAACGGAGATTTTCTTTTGGAAGAATAGTTTGTGTTGGTGTACGACTATGGGTAAGATAATAATCGCAAGTTGCGAATAAATTGATAATCGCGTTGATTTTTGGTGATGAAGTCGCAATCAAATGAGAGCGCTGTAGATGCAATTAATGCGTCAGGAATAAGCAACCCATGACTCAAGCGATACCTCCCAAGCAAATCGGTTGCGAGACCGCTAATTTGTTCCGTCAAGGGATACACCTAAAATCTTTGAAGAAACTGCTCCATTTTACGGAGTTCAGTTTTATTGCGGCATCCGACAATTAATTCCATTTGTGTAATGACGCTTATCCCCAAATCAGATGTTTGCTCCATATCGTTCAAACACCGAATTGCCTGCTCAATTTGCAAAGTGGCGTCAATAAGAATATCTGTATCAACCAGTGTAATGCTCACGTCTTGCGTCCCCACTCGCGGCGGCGAACATCGCGCACATATTCTGCGCCGTTGCGAATATCCGCGCGGTTTTGCCACATGCCAATAAAAGGCTCTTCTTTCAACTTTCTTTTTCTGGTCTTCTTTGTGGCAACAGCAGGATAGCGCGCTTTAAGATAGTCCAAATAATCGAGTAGTTGTTTTTGGGCTTCAGGAGAAAGGGATGAAAAATCCTGTAAAATTCTTGGTGTTGTCATGGTTCACCTTGTTGAAAAAATTATAGCACAAGGGGGAAATTTCCACGCCTCCGTCTGTCTTCTCCGAAATCAACAACGCATTTATTCAGGTCTCGATATGCCCCCGACGAACACGGGGCTACTCAACCACCGCTGGCAACGGATGGTTACGCTGGCTGTGGCAAATGAAGCAAAGTAATGGGAACGGCTTCCGAAAATGAAGGTGTGTAAGTTGAAAGTGACAATATCTCTTTTACGGGCGAACTTTCCAATATCTCCATGACGATTTCGCGAGTCTCTTCGGATAACTTGGTAAGACCTGTCAGCGGGAAACTGCGCGGGCCGAAGTCCGCTTTTTGGATAAGGATCGAATAGTTCAGGAACGTAATGCCGATTGCTTTGCGGCTTTCTTTGTCAATGCGGAGCAGGATGTGTTCGTTCAATTCAATCCCTGTCGCTTTCAAGTCAGGGACGAACAACATGTATAAGGTGTCGCTGAGTTCGTCATAACTTGTTACTTGTTTAGTCATTGTTTGGATTTTACCCGAAATCAACAACATGTCCGCTCGAAAATGGTGGTTTCGATACGGCGGCGGAGGCGAGTAGTTTTGCAAAGAGGTGTTGAGTCCCGCCGCCTACTCGACCACCGCTAACTCCACTTCACTTATATGGAATTGAGTATCTCACTACAAACTCTTTTGGCGTAAGAATAGGGATGTCTTTGTAAGTTTTCAAATCCAGAAGATGCGGGTCGCCTGAGACGATACAATCTGCTGATTCGTCTAACGCGCAAGCCAGCACGAAATCATCGTCATGGTCACGACTGACGGCTTTTGTTTCTGGGGTGCCTGATGTGAGGATGGCGAATGCGCGCAGAAAGTCGAGCAAGGCTTCGGCTTCTTCGGCAGCTTTGGGATATTTACGGGCAATGTGACGGCGTGAAATCACGTCGCTGAATTCTTCGAGCAGATGGGCAGATGTAACCAGTTTGATCTCTTCACGGCGGGCGGCGTCCAAAATGGACGCGGAATATCCCGACGCAATCACCCCGCTGATGAGTATATTTGTATCAAGAACGACTTTTCGCATGGCGTGCTTTGCGCGCTTGACGCGTGGCCTTGACTGCGTCTGCCATCACTTCGTCTTCACTAACATGAGCATATGCCTTGCGGATTGCATTGACAGAGGAAGTGAATTGCCGCGCGATGGCAGGGCGGTCAAGATCTTTATCCAATAAACGCCAGAGCGCGATCTTCTCCTGTGCGGGTAATTGATGCACAGCCCTTCTAATTTGGTCAAGCGATAAATCCACGCGGACGGTATTCATGTCAATCTCCTATCTATATTTTACCCCGATTCGTTGTCCCCGAAATCAACAACGTGTTCGCTCGGGTCTCGATACGCCCTTACTGTCGTTCGGGCTACTCGACCAGCGCTGGGGTGGGGAATTCCCGCCGCTATTTCTGACTTTTCGATCGAGTGATAAATTCTCGTGCAGTTATGATTGGAATTTCTCTGAAAGATTTTAAATCCAATAAATGACCGTCCCCGCTAACAATAAAATCCACTTTTCCTGCTACAGCCGCTTCAAGAAATTTGTTGTCTGTCAGATCGGCAACGATGACACTTATCTCTTCTTGCGTAGTGACAAACTCAGCAGTTTGCAAAAGATAGTCAGTGGTTCCAATCATTTCATTTTCAGGAATTTTGAATTTGGGGCGATTGATCACCTCCGCGGCAGGGGCCCTGATCCAGCATGATGCCTCACTGCATAAGTGGTCTCCGTATGCGCTGGACAAGTGGACTTTGATTACGTCGCTGGATGACTACACCCGCATGCTTCTGTATGCGGATTTTGTTGAATCAGAGACTAGCTGGGCCCATATTCAGTCGGCGCAATTGTTTTCCCGGGCAAAACGTTTCCATGCGTTGTTTACAGCAATAATTTCCCCCTGCGAGTCCAGGATCGCGAGATTGGCTGTGAGCGCGTCCAGCAGGCTCATCGCGAACGATTTCCTCGCCAGGCGTTTCATCCTTTCCTCCTCAATCCAGATTCGAATTCTCCATGACGGCCTGGCGCTTACGCGATTTAGTTGATGGAGAACGTGAAACTGCCGATCAAAAGATCGCCTGCGTACGCTTCCAACGTGACCTTTCCTCTCGTATTGAGGAACCCGCCCATCCAAAATGCGCAGTCCACGGTTTGCCCATCAGCCAATGCGTGGAAGCCGGGACCCAACTGATCCTGCATTCCACCCTGGAGCGTGGCTCGCAAAGTGAAACCGCCCGCCGCGCCCTGCGGCGCTTTGGCCCAGATGTAGAGTTGCTTCACGGTGCCTGCCTTGATTTTGCCAATGGGCGGCGCGCTTGGATCGTCTTCGATGCTCAGCCACACGTCGAGGTGGGTGAGCGGAAGAGGCGTCGGCGCAGCAGTCGGCGCGGGCGTCAATGTCTCAGCCGCGGCCGAAGGGGGGATGGGCGTTGACGTCATCGTTGGCACAGAGACAGCGACGGCTGGATCGGCGCAGGCGGATAACAAGATCAGTCCCATTGCGATGCACGAAAAAGTGAACTCTTTCATCTTGCGCTCCTTGCATCGGACAAGAAACCAATCCATCGCAGTCAGTCGAGCGATTTGCTGGCATCGAATTGCAACCGCTAAGATATAATTCCACCCACGGAAAGTATAGCATAATTTCCTTCCAAATTCAATATCATGCCTCTCAAATCCACGCTTCGCTCTGCAATCTACCGAACCGAAAAACTGGCCCAGCGCGCCCGCTTTGCATCTTTGCCTGTTCCCGCAAACGGCTGGCCGATCCTGCTTGGCATTTCCTTCCCGAAAAGCGGCACGCACCTGCTCGACCAAATCCTGCTCGGCTTCTCGAAGGTCGCGCCATTCTCGCTTCGGCTTCATTCGTTCTACGCTGAATACGAAGGCGAAAGCGGACGCAAGCGCGCGCCCCAGCAGGCTCTCGACTGGCTGGATTCCCTCCATCCGTGTGACGTGGCCTCGGCGCATCTTTTTGCGCGACCCGAAGCGGTCCACCGTTTAATCAAGCCCGCCTTCGTCCCATACTTTATCTTTCGCGACCCGCGCGACGTGGTCGTCTCGCACGTTTTTTATGTGACCGACATGGAAGCGCGCCACGTCCATCACGATTACTACGCCTCCCTTCCCGATTTTGATTCACGTCTCAAGGTCAGCATTCTTGGCCGCCCCGATGTGGAAGTAGAATTCCCTGACATCGCCGCGCGCTTTGCTCCATATCTTGGCTGGCTTGATCAACCATCCGTAATGAAGATTCATTTCGAAGACCTGGTCAATGATCGCACCGCGGCCTTAAACCGAATCATTGATCACCTCCTTGTCCGCGTCCCGCTCACGATTCCCCGAAAAAAGATTCTCGATTCCCTTGAGTCATCCATCAATCCGAGTAAATCTCCGACCTTCCGTTCAGGCAAGACAGGCGAATGGAAGAAGCTCTTCACGCCAGAACATAAAAAGATTTTCAAAGATGTGGCTGGAGATTTGTTGATGAAGTTAAGATATGAAAAAAATA
>JAKBYW010000225.1:0-4576 GCA_021840275.1 Chloroflexota bacterium
CACATGATCCGCAACGACGTTGGACACCGTCCCGCCTTGAATGACGTTCGGTCCGAGCGTTGTGCCTTTGTTCCAATCCTGCAACTTGACCAGCTCAGCGATCAGATGCGCGGCGCTGACGATAGCGTTCCTGCCGTTCTGCGGTTCTAGTCCCTGATGCGCGGCCTTGCCGTGAATATTGAATCTATATTCGCCCACGCCTTTGCGCGCTACCTTGAGATCGCCGTTCGTGAATGGTGCTTCCAGCACCAGCACAGCCTTAGCACCTTTTGCTAACTTTTCAATGTAAGGCCGTCCGATCTCCGAGCCGGTTTCTTCATCCGGCGTAAGCAGAAAGTCAATACTCACAGAGGGTGTTCTGCCAAGTGACTTCAGAGCGCGCAGTGCCCACAGCGCCTGGACAACGCCCGCCTTCATATCGTATGCGCCCGGGCCAAAAGCCTGATCGTCCTTGACCGACCAAACAGCCCTCCACGAACCAACGGGGTGAACTGTGTCGATGTGCGCCAGGAACACGTTCCGCTCACTGCTCTGACCTTGAATGTGTGCGTGCACCACATCGCCGAGCGGGCTGGGGTGGCGGTTGATCTGTCCGAATTCGCCGAGCCAGCTTTCGGTCAGGTCCTGTACGCGCTGGATGCCCTCCACATCATTGGACGGCGATTCGATCCGTACCAGCTCTTCAATGTCGGCAAGAATGTCGATCGTGTGATTCTCAAGATAGGTGAGGATATTCTTTATGGGGACTCCGCAATGTGTTTTCTTATGAAACAGGCTTGTTGTAATTGCAGACCTAACCAGGACCAGGCGTTCCGTTTGCATCCCACCACTTGGATAAATGTGCGTGCGGACTCAACGGACGGTCGGCGTAATGGGAAATATCGTTGAACAGCATCAGCCGGGCGCGGACGGGGTCCCTGAAATCCACGACGTTAAGGCAGGCCGGGGCCTGGTCGAGCCGGTCACGATAACCGCGCACATCGAAACCGAGCAGACTACTGAGAATTAACCGCAACGTGGCTTTGTGCGAAATAACTGCCACGCTCTCATCTTTATGTTTGACAACGATCTCGCGGATGATGGGCAAGGCGCGCGCCAGCACGCTGATGCCTGATTCGCCGCCTTCTGGTGCGAAAGTAAAAGGATCAGAGTCCCAGGCTGAATATTCTTCCGCGAAGTTAGTCTCCACTTCTTTACGGCTCAAACCCTCCCAATGTCCGTGGCTGATCTCACACAGACCGTCGCATGGAATCGGCGTTAAACCATGCGGCTTGGAAATGATCCGGGCTGTTTCTATTGTGCGGTCCAGCGGGCTGGCGTAGATGGCGGAAAGTTTACTGTCAGTCAAACGCATCGCCAAATGCTGGACTTGGGAGCGGCCTTCATCGGAAAGATAAATATTCTCTGCACCTGAAAAACGATCTTCTGCGGTAAGTTGCGTTGCGCCGTGACGGATGAGATATAGTCGGGTGGTCATGTTATCGCCTGTGAGGGCGCCGTCCAGCGCGGTTGCGATCCGGGCGATGTGGTTTTGGCTTTTCAACCGGGGTTTGGGTATCTAATGATTGTGGAAGCGGTGTGTGCAAAGTCTGCTGGTAATAATCATCCAGTAACATGGTGATGATTGCCGACTCATCTTCGTTCTCGGCCAGGCTGTGTGCCAACGGCATGAAGCGGCGGCTGCGTTCGCTTTCCAATTTGTCGCGGCCGCGCAAGCGCGCTTCGAGCAGAGCTGTCATGCGTTCGGCCACCACTGCGGCCACGTCCGCATCGGTGGGGATGGGACGTTCCTGCATGGCGATGCTATATTGTTTTGCGATTCGTTCCAACGCAAACTTCTCGCCTTTGTGGATCAGCGAAATCGCAATGCCCGATGCCCCCGCTCGGCTTGTGCGACCAGCGCGATGAATGTAGGCTTCAAGTTCTTCGGGTGGCTCATACTGGATAACGTGAGATAGGCTGGGGATGTCAAGGCCGCGCGCCGCGACGTCGGTAGCGACTAAAAACCGCAGGGTCCCGCGACGGACGCGCTCGAGCACTCGTTCGCGCGCAGACTGTGAAAGTTCGGAGCTCAATTCGTCGGCGTCGTATCCGAAACGCTGCAGAACGGTCGAAACATAATGCACGCGGTCTTTGGTGTTGCAAAAAATAATCGCCGAAGTGGGGTTCTCGATCTCGATCAGCCGCACAAGACTGCGATCCTTGTCCATACCTTCGACGAGATAAAAAATATGCTCGGTGTCGGTCACGTGCACGTGGTCACTGCTCAGGCTGATGAACTCCGGTTCGCGAATGAACTCGCGCGCAGTCCGCATGACCGCTTCAGAAAATGTGGCCGAGAACATGCAGGTATTAATGGAACGCTTGGGAAGATACCGTTGCAGATCCTGCATGTCGGGATAAAAGCCCATCGAAAGCATCCGGTCGGCTTCGTCGAAGATCAGCATTTTGAGATGTTCGAGTGAGAACGTGCGTTTGAGCAGATGATCGAGGACGCGTCCTGGTGTGCCGACCACAATCTGCGTGCCCTGCTTGAGGGCATCGATTTGTGAACCGTATCCGACTCCGCCGTAAACAGCCACCGTTTTTAGGCCGGCATCTCCCATCAGCCTTTCCGCTTCCTGCCAAACCTGACGCGCCAACTCGCGCGTCGGGACCAGGACCAGCGCCTGACAATTTGCGCGTGATGGGTCGAGCCGTTCGAGCATCGGCAGAAGGAACGCGCCCGTCTTGCCGCTGCCGGTACGCGCCTGGATCATCATATTTCTTTTTGTGAGCAAATATGGAATCGCGCGCGCTTGAACGGGCATGAGCGAAGTCCAGCCTGCACGTGCGGCGGCCTCACGCAGATGGAGTGGCAATTGGTCGAACGTGAGATCGGAGAGAGAATTTCCGGCGGGGGAAGGGTTTGTGTTTTCCAAAAGCATTCGATTCTTTGTGTTTTTATTCTCTACCGTACATCCAGAAAATGGAACGCGGATTAGCACGGATGATACGGATGAACGCAGATTTTTTGAGTTTTACCCGCGGAAATCGGCTGAATCAGTGTCATCCGCGTTCCATTTTGGGCCATTGTACATAAATGTACTTTCGAGAATATTTTATGAGATTATTGTCTTTCAACTTAGCTAAAGTGATTATACCAGCGGCAAAAGACCCACTGCAAAACCAAATCGGAGAAGATTGCAGCGCTTTGCATAGGCATCCCCGTCACCATCTTTCTGGACAATGCCCGCTATCAGAGATGCGCTTTGGTCATGGAAAAAGCCACGAGCCTGAACATGAAATTGCGCTTCCTGCCCCTGATTCGCCCAATCTCAATTTGATGGTTATCGAGCTTGTCGAGGAATTACCGCATTCTTACCTTTGTGCGCGTTGTATCCTTCGTGTTGAAAGCCTTGTTTGAATGAGGTTATTCGCGGAACTCTTCAACCTGATAGATCAATACTTCAAGATGCTTCTGTCTCCATAAATTTTGTGAAGCGCCCATCTTGTAACACAAGTTGTCGAGGAAGTCGGCTTTATCGGGAATCTTGTCCCAGACTTGCGGCAGAAATGTTGCGCGGCGGAAGCCATCGCGCAGGATGACACCATCCACACGCGGACGCAGCTTTGCGAGCAGATCATCGGCACCCTTGTATTCGAGTCTTTCCGGGACCGTGAGGCGGGAGACCTCGACCTCCACCTGATCCAACTCTGACAACGAGACCGGCGGAAAGCGCGGATCCTCCAGGCCGGCGGCGATGGTGTGTTCGCGCACGTCGAATGCCAGCGGCTGATACGGCTCCAGCGCGCCGATGCAGCCGCGCAGAGCGCCGCGAATCGTCAGGGTCACGAACGAGGCGCCTTGTCCGCGCAAAAGCGGCGGCATGGATTCCAGATCGAGCGGGGTTAACTTTTCACCTTTCACGCTGCGTTCGAGCGACTCGCGCGCGATGTGGAGCAGGGTTTGTTTTTCTTCTTCGCTTAGTTTGTCTGTGCTCACGGCGTCCCCTCCTTTTTTATCAACTCGCCTTACACAATTTCATCACAGAAAAAATCTTTATATCTCTGCGGTGAATGTTCTTTCACTACTCAGCCAGCTTGTGATACTTGCGATCATGATACACCAGCGGCTTGCCTGCGCCATTTCCACTCACCGAAACGACCTCACCAATGAATAGAGTATTCGGGCCGACAACCATACTCTGCTTGACACGGCAATCAAAGGAAGCCAGCCCGCCTTTGATAAGCGGAGAACCGGTCACAAGAGTCTCCGTTTCAACCCCAGCCATGCGATTTTCCGCTTCGGGCCCGCGGCCTGCGAAACGGTCGGCGATTGACTGTTGGTCGCCGGCGAGGATAGTCACACCAAAGGCCTGGGCGTGGTAAACCAATTCGCGCGTGCGGGTGGAATCCTGCAAGGAAATGATGATCAGCGGCGGGTCGAGTGAAATCGATGTAAACGAACTGACCGTCATGCCATGTTGTTCGCTTCCGCGAGCGGCGGTGACCACTGTTACGCCGGAAGTCCAGGCGCGCATGGCGGCGCGCAGTTGTTCAGGGCCAAGGACAGTATCTTGTATCTTCATTATAA